>CAZFVG010000017.1:0-14173 GCA_964522135.1 uncultured Methanosarcinales archaeon
GACATGCTCTGTGATGTTCTATAACGGCACAGGAGCAGAAAAGTACAATACCTCGGTAAACATAGTAGATTCTCCGCCGACCCAACCAAGAGTTTTCTGGAACACCAACGGATCAGAAATAGTTAACACTACGGTGAACATACTGGAAGACAATACGACACTGTTCAATGTCACATCTACAGACGCCGATAACGATCCTATAACTTTTACAATAAACGATACGACATTCTGCAACATAGGCAGCTCTAGTGGAATGCTCAGCTGTAACCCTACGTTAAGCAGACAAGCTGGGGTTTGGGTTCTTGAAATCGATGCAAGAGCCGCTCTTGCAACGACAGGAATATATTTTTTCATAAACGTGACGCCTGTCAACGATCCTCCATATTTTAGTCCTGGCCTCGCAAGTCAGAATCTTGTTGAGGGACAAGCATTCAATTACGTAATAACAGGGGATGATGAAGAACAGAATGTCCCATACAATGTAACGATAGTCAATACGACACCATCGTTGAGCCTTAATCTTACAAGGATAAACAGTAGCGCGTTCATGCTCATGTTGGATACAAACAGGACCGCAACATATAGTGAAGCAGGGAACAATTATACAGTGATATTAAATATCTCAGACACGGATAATCTGACCTTCAAAAGTAGGACTTCGGTTTCTTCATTCACTCTCGTAGGGATTAGACATAATCACCTTCCAAATGTTACATATATAGTATACAACAGCAATGGCCTAATACAGGGCGGGAACCTGAGCATATACGTAAACGCAACAGACCTGGACGAGGATACATTGACATTCTTTACTAACAGCACACTATACAACATAACATATAACAGCAACACCACAATAGATAACAGCACTAACACATCATCAGCATACGCTTGGATAAACACTACATTGAACAATAATAACGTAATATACCACAGTTTCACGCTATACGCTTTTGACACAAAGGAGAACACTACTCAGACCATAATATTAAATATAAACAACACTAACGATCCGCCATTCATATATGATACAAGCTATAATCCCGTAAATACATTGAACAATACTAATATCACAAATCTTACAGCGTATACCGGTGTATTGTTCAAGTATCAAATCAACGCTTCCGATATAGATGATTTAACATATGACGCTGTAAACACCGGTCTTGGTACATACTCGACAAATGATTCTAATTTCCCAATAAACGCTACTAACGGATTATTATATTTCATTCCTAATTCGACAGGAAACTATTCGATAAAAGTTACTGTAACAGACAACGGAGGACTCTCGTACAATAAGACGGCAAAGATTAACGTGCTCGTCAACACTAACCCTAAATTCACCCAACAACCAATAATAATATATTGCAACGAGACAGACAGCGTCAACTGGCCATATAACTGCTATTACAACATAAGCGCGAACACGACAGACCAGGATATAGGAGATTATATAGCAAATTACTGGACCAATTCTACATTTTTCACGATAAACAGCACATCAGGAATAATAAACTTCAGCGTCAGCCAATCCATGATAGGCAATAATTCAATGATCCTGAACGTTACAGACACGCACGGTGGTATGAACACAACAACTATATATCTTATAGTAAACAATACAAACAATCCGCCAAACATAAATACGCCTAACATGCCCGCAGGAAATCTCGTAGTAGGAAACGTATACCAGATAACATTCAACGCAAGCGATCTTGATCTCCTTCTACCGAATACATATGAGAATCTTACGTTCATCATGAACACAACAGGGCCAAACACAGGCATATTTAGTATGTCTCAAATATCGTCGACGCAGGCAGTTATAACCATATCTCCTACTACGACAAGCGATGCAGGCAACTACAGCATAAATTTCACCGTCACAGATTATTATAATAATAAATCTGTGTATAAGATAGCGAGCCTTTTCATATTTAACCAGACAACAAAACCACAAATAATACAAATAATACCTTCTGGCACACCATATAACAGCACGATAAACAATGATACATGGAGGAATACTTCAGATTTCTCTGGGATGAACACCACTATAACAATAAGTGAGAACAGCACATACCTATTTAATGAAACATCAAATTTCGACAATGTTTATCCTAATTTCCTGAATTACACATGGTATTATGACAACATCTCTGTATCATCTTCATCCTCATATCAGAAATATTTCGATTTCTTCTCATCAGGAAATCATGTCTTGGGGCTTACTATAGCAGACCAGTATGGGAGCAATAATTCATTCACGTGGAATATAGTTATAAATAACGTGGACAGGGCTCCGATATATTACAGCAATAGCCTCGAGAACCTGACCATAGGAGGGTCCATAGAGGTCGCTGATTATATGACTTACAGAAATAGTCTAGCAAGATTCTACGACCCTGATGACGATCCAACAGGCAAGGGGTATAATCTTGGAAATGAGACGACAATGAATTTCAGCGCCACATTCTGCAGCTATGCGGATTTCTCATTCCAGAATTCTACCTTGATAATATTTGCAAAATCAATAGGATCGTGCGCTGTAGTATTTACAGCAACAGATGGTCTTAACAAAAGCCTCAATGTCTCATCACAATTTGTACTAGTGAATGTTACAAACGTATCACAGGATTCTTCGCAGATAGTCCAACAACCTGTCAACACCCAGACGACGGGAGGAGGGACCAACACTCAGCCTATACCGATACCGCTTCCACAAGAGGTCGAGAAACCTAAGCCATTACAGATACTTACACCAAGTCTTGTGACAATCTACCAGAATGCTACGATAAAGATACCTATAACCGTCAATAACACGTGGAATGATACTCTTACAGGGATAAGTATAGACGCATACACCAATGCCTCGAACGTCACGTTAAGTCTGGATAGGAATTATATAGATAAATTAGACGCTGGTCAGGGAGTCGATCTCACATTATGGGTCGAGAACTACAAGAGCGAGGGGCATTATGAGATACAGATTAGGGGCAACGTCACAACACCGCAATATACTGATACAGCGACAATAATGATAAACTCTGCAGAGATGAATTCAGAAGGCGATAATCTAGAGAGCAAGATATCATTCGCGCGTGATCTGCTGAGTAGCAATCCGGAATGTCAAGAATTGAACGAATTGCTCAACCAGGCAAAACAGGAACTGAACAAGAACAATTATGCAGGTACGGCGCAGATTGTTGATAACGTCATAAATGGATGCAAATATCTCGTCAATAATGCCAAGCCAAATATAGAGCAGCCGACCAAGAGTTTCATAAGCCTTTTCGAATGGAAAAGTGCATACAATCAGTATTTGATAATAGCACTATTCGGGATAATGTTTATTATATCATTATATTATATATTCAAGAAAGATAATCCTGAGCAAGAATTCTAGATGACTTCAGGCTTGAAAGCTTCTTATATAATAGGTAGATGTTCCAGTAGGATCTTTTCTTCTCAGTGTTCTGTAATCTATGGTATATATCAAGTGCCTTAAAGTACTTGAGCATCGCCACGTCGACATTGCGGTTGTCTATGTTAAAGTATGACTCCTCTATAAGTTCATTTATCCTTACTGAATTCTGATTGGAATCTGCAACTACAAGGCTTTTATCGCTAGATACGTTCTCGTTATCAGTCTGCATTTTAAGTCTTGCATTCTCCCTAACCTTTTCTATCACTCTCTGCGATTCTTGAGGCTTCGATGTCAGATGGGTGTCTAGAAGGGTATGCAATGATTCCTGATGTCTGATATCTTCAAGGGTTTTGAATACAGATTGTATCTTTTGGTATCTTTGTTTTTTTAGCTTATTATCCATAGAAGTATATATCTTCAATGCATTAGAATAATTTTTCTGAGCCTCTTCAAGTATATTTGCCTGAATTGCCTGCGTGGCATTATCGAGGAACATATCAAGATTTTTTATCAATTCCGAATCATCATCTGCAGTTATCTTCGCCTTATCCTCTGAAATGGTACTTTTTTCTATGATCTTAGAGGATTCTGGAACGCGAGTATCAGATGTCGCAGTATTCTTAGGAGATATCGTATCACGTATCTTATCTGCATTTTCTTGTATCGAGGTTTTTGAGCCGAATGTAAGGATAACATTATCAGCCGCAGCTGCGGTTTCCTTGGTCTCGGTTGTTATATCTGATGTCTCAATTTTGGATGTATCAATATCATCAGACGACGACATCCTTGTCGGGTCTATATCTACAGCCTTATTCTTTTGTGGTTGAGAATAAGAATTAGTTTCTAGTGAAGAAACGTTTACAGGAGCGCTAGATTTTTTCTCGATGAATGAATCATTAATTTGCGCTTTGATTTTAGTTTCAGGCAAAGGCGTTTCCGTCTTCTTTACGGCCTTCTTAGGTGAACTTATAAGTTCCTGAAGCGATTTGTAGAGGTCATCGACTTTATCGTGGAGCACGCTCTTCTTATCGCTATTCAATGATTCATACGCCTTCAATGTGCTGACATAAGATTTTTTCGCTGAAGCTACATTCCCGGAACTGATATAAAATGATGTTTCATCAATGAGAGATGTAACAGCAGAAACCTCTTTAGATAGTTTTGCAGTAGAGTCTGTACTCTGTACAGAATCCGTCTTGGTCTGGAGTGATTCTGCTATCTTTGCCTGAGGGTTTTTGATCAGGGTCTGCAGATCATCGTACAGTCTCTTCAGTTTATCTGTAAGATTCTTTCTCTCGTTCTTTGACAATGTTTCGTATGAATGAAGCGCTTCTGCATAAGATTTTTTTGCCTTCTCTATATTTGCAGATGATAGATAAAAGTTAGTCTCATCAATTAGGGATAGAACGGTCGATGGTGTAGTAATCTTCTCCGGGGCATTTTTAAGGTGGAGGACCTTATCTATTATTGTCTCTGTGTGTTTTGTAGATTCGTCCTCAAGTATGACTTCTTCTATTATTCCCTTCAGCTCTGTCAGATATTGTTTTATCTCATCAAGTTCTAGCGTGACATCTTCGAGATATTCGCTCTCTGAAAGCTGGAGAAGAAAAGTATCTATCTGCTCTTTGACTTTAGGCCTGATAAAGACCTTATTTAACTCGATGGAGAGTTCCTCATATGTGAACTCATAGTCAAGTTTGAGGAATTCTGAGAAGAATTTCCTGACTAAAGTAAAAAGTTCTTGATCATCTATGATGGAGCGTGAGAGGTAGTAGTTTACCTTATCTAGATAGGTCTTTTTGAGAAGTATCTTCCTATCTAACTCCGACACCTCCTTTTCTGCCATGCAATAAACCGTGTAAATAGAATATATAAAGCTTTTTATTGCTAAAGTATATTTTAAAGGGGAAAATATATAAATACCTTGGGGCAATATCGTAGTCAAGGAGAGGGTATGAGGAATCAAAATTCTTATCAGAAGAGCACGAAAAATAAGGAGTTCGACCAGCTTGTAAAGCAGTACCAAAAACAGTTTAGCGATATAAGGGAGGAACTCGGGAAAATTATTGTAGGACAGCAGGAGATAGTGGATGCGCTTATCGGGGCATTGCTGTGCAATGGCCACGTTCTTGTAGAGGGTGTCCCAGGAATCGCAAAGACTCTTACTGTAAGAGCTCTTGCAAGCGTTACGAATTCGCAATTCTCAAGGATTCAATTCACTCCAGATCTTCTTCCTACTGATATTATAGGAATAACGACATATGAGGAAGGACGAGGATTCTACAGCGTGAAGGGACCAATATTTGCAAACTTCGTACTTGCAGACGAGATAAACAGGGCTCCACCAAAAGTCCAATCAGCACTTTTAGAAGCAATGCAGGAAAGACAGGTCACTATAGGAAAAGAATCATTTGGCCTACCGATACCGTTTTTCGTAATGGCGACACAGAACCCAATAGAAAGCCTTGGAACATATAAGCTTCCAGAAGCGCAGATAGATAGGTTCCTGTTCAAACTGAGAATGAAATATCCGACTCCCGAAGAAGAGCTAAAAATAATACACCAGAACAGCACGCTTAAAAGATACGAGGATTTTGATCTTAAAACCGTATTCACAAATGAACAGATTCTTACCGCACAGCAGGATGTGAAGAAGGTATTTCTAGATAAGAAAGTGGAAAAATACATAGTCAGCATAGTCGATGCGACAAGAAACCCGGACAAGTATAATCTTACTGTCGGAAAATATGTCGAGTATGGTACATCACCACGATCGACTATTGCATTATTCATAGCATCGAAAGCCTACGCTTTGATGAACGGCAAATCTTATGTCACTCCGATGCACGTGAAATCTATCGCTCATAACGTACTGAGACATAGAATAATATTGAATTACGAAGGACAGGCAGAGGATATTTCTACTGATAAGATAATTGATGAGATATTAAGGAAAGTGCCTGTGCCATAAGCATGAGGGAGAAGGTTCAGAACAATGGTTCTTCAAAGAGTTGATGCGGATTTATTGCCAAAGATTAGAAAGCTTGACATATACGCAAAACAATCTGCCCTGAGCGAATATATTGAGGGAAACTGGACCACGAGCTTCAAGGGCTATGGTATGGAATTCTCCGGATACAGGGCATATACTTATGGAGACGATGCAAGCATAATAGATTGGAAAGCATCGCTTAGGAGCAAGTCTCTTCTTGTGAAAGAATACGAGCAGGAAAAAAGCGTCAACGTATATTTTCTTCTCGATACAAGCAATAGCATGCTCTTCACCTCAAGAAAAAAACTTAAAGCGGAATATGCAGCCGAATTGGTGTCATCGCTCGCGTATGCTATACTTAAATCTGGAGATGCAGTAGGTATGAGCATGTTTACAGATAGGCCAATAACAAAAGTCGGATTGAACGTAGGAAGAAAGGTACATTATACAATCACTAAAGATTTATCGAATGTAAATAATTATGGGGGCGGTTATAGTCTCGAGAATACCCTGAAGATCATAGTCGGAACGATGAAGATGGGAGCTGTGCTTATAATAGTCTCAGATTTTATAGGACTTGGGCCTGATTGGTACAGGTATCTGCGAATGGCAAAAAGACAGTTTGAGATCATAGGTATAATGATAAGGGATCCAAGAGATAGAGAGCTTCCAAAAGACGGCGGGCAGTTCATCCTTGCAGATCCATATGACAATGAAGAGCTATATGTGGATACGGCAAGATATGCTGCGGCCTACAAGAAATATGTAGAGGAAGAAGAGAAAGATATAGAAAAGCATTTCAAAGCGACGAGTTCAGACTTCCTGAAGATAACCACGGATAAGGATTTTTATCCTGAGATAATCAGATTTTTCAAGAGGAGAGCCTTGACCCACAGATAAATGAAAATTTTTAATGATGTATATTTCAATGAGAGATCAATCATAGGTGTAATATGTATCTAACGTTCGATAGCCCGGGATATTTGTGGTATCTTCTCAGCATACCATTATTGGTCTTGACGCATTACGCATTCTTGAAATACACAAAAAAAAGAGCCATAAGATTCGCAAATTTTCAGGCATTAAAGAAAGTGAGCGACGAAAAGATAATGACTCATAATTATTGGATACTCTTGATGAGAATCGTAGTCATAGCGTTCTTGATATTATCGATAAGCGGGACGACACTCTGGTACGTCGGACAGTCAGACCAGAATGATTTTGCAATACTCATAGATACAAGTTCGTCGATGTCTTCATCAGATTTCCAACCGACAAGGCTTGACGCAGCAAAAACATATGTAAACACCCTTGTAGATAACATCAACCCAGATTCAAAAATAGGAGTGGTAAGTTTTTCAGGGGCATCATTCATCGAACAGCTCCCGACGACGAACCATGGCGATGTAAAGGATACCGTATCCGCTATGGCAATAGCTCAGGTCAGCGGCACCGATATTCCTGGAGCGATGGTCACAGGAGCGAATATGCTTTTGAATTCCGACAAGGGGAAGGTAATGATACTACTTACCGACGGAAGCAACACAGTTAGTTATTTCGATAAGGATCCTATAGCTCAAGGAATTGATTATGTAAAGAAAAATAATATAATAGTTGACACTATTGGTCTTGGAACGAACAGCGGACCGATAGGATACCTTCCAGAATATTACAACATAAGCTCTGTATACGATGCAGATACTCTTGTAAGGATTGCCAATGCCACAGGCGGAAAATATTATTATGCAGGAAATACAGCTGAATTGCAGTCGACATATAAAGACATATTGAAAAACGTCAAACAGGCAAATATCCCAATCCACCTCGATGAAGGGCTTTTAATAATCTCGCTGCTTCTAATATTTGTCGAATGGGGATTAATAAACACGAGGTTCAGGGCGCTACCATAACTGAAATAATTAAAAAAAAAAATTGAATGAGCAATAAGAAAAGCCCCTGGCGAGAATTGCACTCGCGACCTTTTGATTACAAGTCAAACGCAATAGCTACTATGCTACAGGGGCATATTGCACTGAATTGGAAGATTATTTAAAAAGGTTATTTTTCTACTCCCAATCATAGTCGCAATCCTTGCATTTATACTTGTAGGAGTTATCCTCTGACACTTCTTCTACATTGTCGCTATCGCAAACAGGGCATATCATCGTATCTTTATGAGCAGATAGGTTTAAAAATATTGCTTTGTTTTACCTTATTATTAAATTGATAATATCTTATCTCTTCTAGAAAAGTGTCAGGATTTACAATCTTATAAGTCATATACTATGCCTGATGCTAATATATAGTATATTTCAGAGAATATTTATAAATACGCATGAATTATTTATACTAGTCTGGAATTTTATAATGAACATCACACACTAACTGAAGAGATGATAAAATAATGAGTACCAAAGAGCCGATAATAGAACTGAAAGACGTCTGGAAGGTATACCAGATGGGAGAGGTTAAGGTAGAAGCGTTAAGAGGTCTCAATATAAAAGTTTACGTCGGAGAATTTGTCGCAATCCAGGGACCGTCAGGATCCGGGAAGAGCACAGCGATGAACATGGTCGGCTGCTTAGATATACCTTCAAAGGGAAGAGTCTTCTTGGAAGGTCACGACATATCACATCAAAAAGAATCAGAGCTCGCTCAGATAAGAGGGAGAAAGATAGGTTTCATATTCCAGAAATTCAATCTGATAAACACGTTAAGTGCCGTCGAGAATATCATGCTTCCATTGATGTTCCAGGACGTGCCTGAGACGCGCAGGAGAGAGATTGCCGAAGGATTGATGGAGACGGTTGACCTCAGCAACAGATTAGAGCACAAACCAAATGAGCTTTCAGGCGGGCAACAGCAGAGGGTCGCGATAGCCAGAGCCCTTGCGGTAAACCCTGAGATAATACTTGCCGATGAACCGACTGGAAACCTTGACAGCAAATCTGGAGCGACAGTCATAAGTTTTCTTCAGGATCTACATAAGAAGGGAAAGACTATAGTAATGGTCACGCACGACGACAAACTCGCACAGTACGCAGATAGGATAGAGGTTCTCAGGGACGGTCAGGTAGTGAAGAAATTGAAATGCACACACACTAACGGCAAGAATTATTGTGAAGAAATATGGAGTCTCAAAGAATAATAACAGAACATAATAAATATTATAAAATATATATTTAGACGTATATATAATAAAACATATATACTAAAAAATATTTTCAAGTATATAATTATGAAAATAATAGTATATGAATAACAAAATCATGATTAGAACAAAAGGTGGTAAAATGAAAAATAAAATCAATATAGGAATATTTCTGTTAGTACTCGCTGCAATAATATTGCAGGCAAGTTTTGCGTCAGCGGACGTCGGATTGAATGTTGCACTGTCAAAATACGATCCAGTCCCAGCAGCTCCCGGTCAAACTGTAAAATTATGGCTCCTCGTCCAGAATACAGGTGACACAGACGCAAAGGACGTAACTGTTCAGATAGTTCCGCAATCACCATTCAGCCTGTATAACCAGGACAATGATACTAAAACAATATCCATTCTCGGCGCACAGAAAGATTACCTGATAGATTTCAACATTAAGGTAGATCCTAATGCCATCCAAGGAGCTAACTATGTCACGGTAAGATATAGTCAGGGACTCTCAGGAGTCCAAGAGAAAAATCTTGAGATAGATGTCCAAGTCAGAGACACATCACCAAGCATCGAGAACGTAACTGTAGACCCTACATCAATAGAACCTGGAAGCGACGGAAGAATTACGATAACTGTAAAGAACAACGCACAGACGACGCTAACGGACCTTTCCCTGAAATTGCAATTACAGGCAGTGATAGGCGGATCGCTTGTAGATTTGCCATTCGCACCAATAGATTCAGGCATCGAGAAGAGAGTCGATTTGCTAAGCCCGGGAGACACAGCAGAATTTTCCTATGACTTGAAGGCATATCCTGACGCAGTCTCAAATGTATATAAGATACCATTCACACTTAGCTACTACGATAGCCAGGGTACACAAATCAATAAGACTGATTTCATAGGAATTGTCGTCAATAGTGTTCCTGATGTTGTGGCACTTATAGACAAGAGCGACCTCACAACGAAAAAAACGGCAGGGACAGTCACAATAAAAGTGATTAACAAGGGCTTAAGCGACATTAAGTTCCTGAATGTAATATTGGGGACGAGCCAGGATTATGATATAGTATCAGATTCTACAACGAACTATGTCGGAAATCTTGTAAGCGATGATTACCAGACTGTGGATTACACTATAGACGTACATAATGGCAAGAATACTGTGACTCTTCCAGTCACATTGCAGTATAGGGATGCAAACAATCAAGTATATTCAGTAGAGCAGGATGTATCGCTAAAGCTTATCGATGATCAGAAGCTAAACGCAGCAAACGGCACTGGCGGAATATCCATCGTAGTTATTGTTGTCATCATACTAATCATAGCAGGGATATTATGGTGGTATATCAGGAAGAAAAACAAAAAAAACAAGAAGGGACAATTCTAGTCCAATACCACAATAATGGTATATTTTTCTTTTTAAAATGATAAAAGACTATTTTAAATTAGGATTGATAAACTTCATAAGAAGAGGGATTAGAAGCTGGTTAACTCTTCTGGGAATATTTATAGGAATAGCAGCAGTCGTGAGTCTGATAAGCCTAGGTGCAGGATTGAAACTTGCTGTAGCCAATCAGTTCAATATTCTAGGCGCCGAAAGGATAACAATCCAGGCAAAAGGGGTGCAGGCAGGGCCTCCAGGAACTAACGTCGTAAAACCACTCACTGAGCAGGATCTCAAAACCGTGCAGAAGACTGACGGAGTCTCCGTCGCTGCAGGAAGGATTATACAGACCGCTACAATAGTTTTCGACAAGAAGACATATCTTACATACATCGGTTCGATACCAAAAGATACAAGGGAGCGCGCATGGATAAACGAGATAGCGAATCTCAACGTAGAATACGGCAGAGATCTTAAATCGACCGACAAGTATAAGATAGTTGTAGGCAATGACTATCACACAAAAAAAACTCTCGGAAGAAACATCGAATTAGGAGACAAGATAAAAATCCAAGGGGTAGATTTTGAAGTAGTCGGGATATACGAAAAAAAAGGATCATTTACGACAGACAGCGTAATTGCAATGAATGAAGAGGTTCTGAGAGAATTATACAACAACCCCGACAGATACAGCCTGATAGATGTCAAGGCAAGTAACCTCAACAACATGAATCAGACAGTTGATAACGTAAAAAGAGAGCTGAGAAAAGAGAGAGGATTAAAGGCGGGTAAAGAAGATTTCACAGTGCAGACTAACATGCAGGCTATGCAGTCCATAAACGACACGCTAGATATAGTCACGACCCTTCTTATAGGAATAGCGGCGATAAGTCTCATCGTCGGCGGGATAGGAATAATGAATACTATGTACACCTCTGTGCTTGAAAGACAGCAAGAGATAGGGATAATGAAAGCCATAGGAGCGAAGAATAAAGATATATTCGCAATGTTCTTCATGGAATCAGGGATACTTGGAATTGCAGGCGGAATTATAGGGATAATAATCGGCGCCGGGATAGCAAAATTTATTGAATTCATAGGCACAATGGTACTAGGTACGAATCTTCTTCAAGCATCTTTCTCACCCGAACTCATAATCGGTTCATTGCTGTTTGCATTTGTTGTTGGGGTCGCAGCAGGGACATTCCCGGCACTCAATGCAGCAAAGATGAATCCTGTAGATGCACTAAGAGACTAATAATAATATTCACAAATAAAATTCAAATAAAATCAATCAAGATGGAATCGAAATCAATCATATCATTTATTGGAGATGTAAAATGCTGAAAGACTCGTTCAAGATGGCCCTCGAGAACATGACTCATAGGAGAATGAGGACTTTTCTCACTCTCATAGGAATATTTGTCGGAATAGCAGCCGTTGTAGGGCTTATCAGTCTGACTCAGGGATTCCAGAATTATCTGAACGGAGAGTTCAAGGCGCTTGGCTCAGACAAGATAATAATCTCTCCTCTAGGATCATCATTCTCACCTACTGACAATCCTGCAAATCCTCTGACCCTTCAGGACGTTGATGCAGTTAAGAGAACTCCGGGGGTAAAGGATGTTACATATTATAGGTATAAGACCGCGAAGATTGATTGGGGTAAAGACGACACCGTCTATGCACTCATAATAACATATCCTCTCGATAGTCAGAGGACTCTTCTCGAAGAGACCACGACGCTCAAGACCATCGATGGAAGAATGCTCAAGGATAACGATAAGTTCAGCGCTCTTATAGGGTATCAATACAAATATAATCCATCATTCAATAGGAATATCGGCCCTGGAGACAAGGTAGATATCAACGGTCAGGAATTTAGGGTTGTCGGAGTAAATCATAAAGTAGGCAATGATGCAGATGATCAAACGATATATATCCCAGAATCAGCATTTGATGTATTGTTCAATAATAGTGATGATGTCAGTTCTATCATAGTTCGTGTTGCCGATGGAAAACAGCCATCAGAGGTTGCAAAAGCTATAGCGCAGAGTCTGAGAAAGCATCGAAATCTCAGAGAGGGAGAAGAGGATTTTGAGGTCACAACATTTGAACAATTGATCCAGACATTTCTTACAGTGTTCGCTGTCGTAAGCTTTGTGTTGATTGGCATAGCTGCTATAAGTCTCGTTGTTGGCGGGATAGGGATAATGAGTACGATGTACACTGCAGTTCTTGAAAGGACAAAACAGATTGGTATAATGAAAGCCATAGGCGCGAAGAACTCTGATATATTGACGATATTTCTTATAGAATCAGGACTTTTAGGATTAGTCGGCGGAGCGATTGGCGTAGTGTTAGGGTTAGGAATGGCAAAAGCTATAGAGATAATCGGGACGCAGTATCTCGGGACGGAGTTGCTCAAGGCAGCGATGCCTGCATGGCTTATATTTGGAGCACTCGCATTCTCATTTTTCCTTGGAGCAGTTTCCGGATTTATGCCTGCGAAAAAAGCTTCGCAGATGAAACCTGTCGACTCATTGCGTTATGAGTAATCTATAACACAAAAGGATAATTGATAAAAATGGTTGAATACACCGAAAAATTATTGCAATTCATAAAAGAGAACGATATAGATGCTGAGCTTGTCCATTCTGAGGCCTTAGTCGACCATAAAGACAATGTTCTGGAAGCCATAAAAAATATGAACATAAAATTCGAAGATATAGTGAAGACAATAATATTCTATGATCAAGACAAACCATTGGTTGAAGGGAATGCAGTGGTTGCAATAGTTCCTGCTGAATCAAGAGTTGATAGGCTTAAAGTCAAAAAATTATGCGGCTCACGCATCAAGATAGCCGGAGCCGAAGACGTCCTTAAACTTACCGGCTATCCTGCTGGCGGTGTTCCACCTTTCGGATTTAAAGCGAAATGGTATATTGACAAGAGTTTAATAGATAAAAAGGGAACTATCTATGCTGGCGGCGGTTCACTCAACAAGTTGCTAAAGACAAGGGTATCTGAGATAGTAAAGATAAATACGCCTGTAATCGAAGATATCATAGAAAAAATAGAATCTTAAAGGTAAAAGGCAAAATTTATAAAAAAATTCGTTCTAAACGTATCATGAAACTATCTGGATGGGCATGGATAATATCGGGAATTATTATCGCCGTAGTTTCGGCGTATGTCTACTGGGGTGTC
>CAZFVG010000018.1:0-12281 GCA_964522135.1 uncultured Methanosarcinales archaeon
GCAAGGAAGTGCTCGCTCGACAAGGTATTCTTCAAGAAGGAAGTCTTCTAGACTCCTATTTTTTTATTTTTCATTTATTATTTTGACACACACGCCTGAAACTTCTCTTTAACAATATTAATAAATACTAAATGTATGCTTATATCATAAACAATCAAACAATAAAAGAGGAATAAATGAAGACATTAGTAATCTACGCGCATCCGGATCATGAGAGCCATGCAAAATATACACTCGAATTGGTCGAGCAGAAATTAAAATCTAAAAATATCGAATACGAGACAATAGACTTATATAAGATTGGCTATAATCCTGTGATGTCTGAAAAAGAGCTCTACGGCTCGAGAGAGGAAAGGCTTGACGATCAGACGAAATCTTTCCAACAGAAGATAACAGAGAGCAACCTTCTGATATTCATTTATCCTGTATGGTGGAACACGATGCCAGCCATAATGAAAGGGTTCATAGATCGTGTCTTTAGCGCTGGCTTTGCATTCAAATATGATCCTGCAATCCCTCCAGGAATGAAAGGGGTCGTTGACAGATTCCTTGCATTATTCAAATATAGATTCAATTACGGCATACCAAAAGGGCTATTGAAGGGAAAGCACGCAATAATATTCACGACGACAGGCGGGCCAAAACTCATCGCCTATCCATGGACAGGCAACAGGTTCAAGAAAGTCATACAAAAAGATATGCTGGGATTTTTCGGAATAAAATCTAAGTTATACTATGAAAGTGGAGCATACAAACTCGACGATTACCAGAAAGATAAAGTCCAACGGAATATAAATAGGGCAATGAACGGGTTCAAATAGGAAATGAAATTAATAATAATCTATGGACCTCCGGCAGTCGGAAAATTAACCGTCGCAAGAGAATTAGGAAGGTTAACAGGATTTAAGGTATTCCACAATCACGTAGCGCTTGATGCTGTAGAATCCGTATTCACTTCCGATAAGAAAATTTTCTGGAAATTGGTTTCTGAATTTAGAATCAGGATTGTTGAAGAGGCAGCGCGAGAAAATATTTCTGGAGTAATATTCACTTCAGGATATCATGGACAACCAACTGATCCAACACTTAAAAGAATGGTTGAGAAAGTGAAGAAACATGGCGGAAAAGTATATTTTGTGCATCTTACAGCTGATAAGAAAGCATTATTCAGAAGAGTTGTCTCAGAGAGCAGAAGAAGACATCTAAAAACTCGGACAGTTTCAGACTTGAAAAGAAGGCTTGCTAGCTGGGACATGACTAAAGACGTACCATTCAAAGAGAAACATATGACTACAGACAATACTCATCTATCGCCAAAAAATGTGGCAATAGGCATAAAGAAAAAATTCAAATTATAAAAAACATTTTCTAGCCCTACAGAGATTGTACAACAGTTATCGCTGTCAATTCAACAACATCCTGAACGGATGCGCCACGCGAAAGGTCATTGACAGGTTTATTGAGCCCTTGAAGTATCGGCCCTACTGCTCTATATCTAGCAAGTCTCTGGACCAACTTATACCCTATATTTCCAGAATTAAGATCTGGAAAGATAAGAACGTTTGCCTCTCCGGCAAGTGGAGAATCGGGACATTTCTTCTTTGCAACTTCAGGAATTATCGCTGCATCGAACTGTATCTCACCATCAACAACTAGTTCAGGCCTCTTCTTCATAACTATCTTCGTTGCACTTTTCACCTTATCCACTAACGCATGCTTCGCGCTATCATGCGTCGAAAATGAAAGCATCGCAACCTTTGGCTTGACACCAAAATTTATCGCCGTATCAGCGCTAGTAAGCGCTATCTCAGAAAGTTCTTGTGATGTTGGATCGATATTAAGTGCGCAATCAGCAAAGAAATATAATTTATCATCTTTTTCCATTAGAAATATTCCTGAAGCGCGACTTATGCCCTCACGCGTCTTGACTATCTGGAATGCTGGAAGGTATGGCTTTGTCTCGCTGTTGATGCCTGATATCATGCCATCGGCAAGTCCCTTGACGAGCATCATGCAGGCATAGAAATGCGACTGTTCCATCGATTTCTTTGCCTCTTCAAGCGAGAGTTTTTTTCCGTCCTTCTTTCTTATCTCGATAAATTCCTTTGCGTAATCCTGCAATGATTTATCATCTGAAAGGTAGTCGACTATGTTCTTTTCAGAAAGGTTTGTTATGTTATACTTTTTGAACAATTCCAATATTGCATCCTTTCTTCCTAGAAGCATTGGTGTTGCAATTTTTCTTTTGACAATTTCAGAGCATGCGCGAAGAATCTTTTCATCCGTCTCAGGAAAAAGTATTGTCTTCTGGGACTTCGCGTTCGATAATATCGCCCGCTCAATCAATTGTTCTATAAACGTCTTTTTGAAAAACATATCTCTCAACCCCTCTTTTTCTTTCCAGAACTCTTGCCGTTGCCCTTTTTATTGTCATCTATCTTCTTGTAGCCTATCCACATTATGATAAGCAACTCGACAAGTATCACGAGTGCACGTATGACCTTGCTCATGTCGCTGAAGTATCTCACCGTCGCATAAAACATAGTTATTAGTCCGCCGAACATGAGGCCTGCGCCAAGATAATCTACAGAAAGATATATCCCTAAGACTACTATTATCAATCCTAAAGGCGCAAGTATGAAGAATATGTTTCTGTTGTACACCTGCTGATCGTTATTGAAATTCTTGCTGCAATAATCGCATGACTTATACACTTGACAATTGCTATTGTCGTAATCAAATACGGGATTTCCCGAATCATTGAGGCACGCACTATAATCTGCCCCATAACTATCAGAACAATTAACACCAGAAGCAGGAGACTTGTACATAGGAGATGTCTGTGTATTACAATAACTTCCATAAACAGGTTGAGGATAGACTGCATCGACAAATAGTCCAAGGAAAAGCGGTAGGAGTATTCCTATCCCTATAATCATTGCAAGTTTTTTAGCATCCATTAACACACCTCAATAATATAATACGTTATATAGTAACAGATTGACTCACGTATTTATAATTTTTGCGAATAAGTTAGCGAGCTTAGAGTATGAATTGATGACTTACATTAACAACTTTTTTAAATTCTCGCCCCTTTCATAGAGCATGACAAGAATAGCTGTTATAGATAAGCACAAGTGTCATCCAGACAGGTGCGGAAACTACTTATGTATACGGGTCTGCCCGGTCAACAGGATGGGCGAGGAGTGCATAGTGGAAAGTACTGAACATAAGGCGCAGATAGATGAAAAACTCTGCACGGGATGCGGAATCTGTCCAAAGAAATGTCCGTTCGGCGCAATTACAATAATAAATCTTCCAGAAGAATTAGACAAAGAGCCAATCCATAGATATAGCGTAAACGGATTTGCACTATATAGCCTTCCGACACCTGTATTCGGCAAAGTCGTAGGCATTATTGGAAGAAACGGCATAGGTAAAAGCACGGCACTTAAGATATTATCTAGACAGCTCATGCCAAACTTCGGAAAGACAGGCAGGGTGGATGAAGCAACGTTCAAGGACATAATCGAATACTTCAAGGGCACAGAGGCACAAGCTTATTTTGAAAAATTAAGGGACAACCAAATAAAAGTCTCGTACAAGCCGCAGCAGGTCGACATGATCCCTAAACAGTATTCAGGGACAGTCACAGAACTATTACGAAAAGTCGATGAGAGAAAAGTATTCAACGAAATCGTCGAACTTCTTGAATTAAAAGAGATACTCCAAAGCAACGTATCAGAATTATCAGGCGGAGAACTCCAACGCGTAGCTATCGCTGCAACAGTAATGAAAGACGCAAATGTATACTTTTTCGACGAGCCAACATCATATCTTGATATAAAACAGCGAATGAAAGTCGCAAAATTCATCAAGAACCTCGCAAACGAGAAGACAGCAGTAATGGTCATCGAACATGATCTCATAATACTTGATTACATGACTGACATGATACACCTAATGTACGGTCACGAGGGAGTCTACGGTGTAGTCTCGGGCGTCAAGACAACAAAGAACGGTATAAACGTATATCTATCGGGATTCCTCAAGGAAGAGAATGTAAGGTTCAGAGACCATGCGATAAAATTCAGCGCCTCAGCAATAGCCACCCAGAAAAAAGATAACTTATTGACGGAGTGGAATGCAATAGAACACCAGCAGGGAAAATTCAAATTAATGGTCGACAATGGAAAAATATATCGGGGAGACGTGGTAGGAGTACTTGGACAGAACGGTATAGGAAAAACTACTTTTGTAAAGATACTTGCTGGACAGATACAGACTAAAGAGGACGAACAGCTGAAACTCAAAGTATCATACAAACCACAATATCTCGACGGGAATGATGAACTTGTCATGACGGTATTGCACAGGGCCATCCAGCATTACGAACTTCAGATAATACGCCCACTGAACCTTAAAGATTTATTCATGCGAAAGCTTAGCGAACTCTCAGGAGGAGAGCTCCAACGGGTTGCAATAGCGCATTGCCTAAGCCAAGATGCAGACATAATACTTATGGATGAGCCATCAGCATACCTTGACGTGGAACAGCGCCTCGCCGTCTCAAAGGTAATAAAGGACGTTATGTCAACGACAGGGAAAAGCGCTATAATCGTTGACCACGACCTATTATTCATCGATTACATCTCAGATAAATTGATAGTCTTTGATGGAAAGCCTGCAATAAAAGGAATAGCAAACAGTCCAATGGGCATGACAGAAGGCATGAATAAATTCCTGTCGGATCTCAACATAACATTCAGGAGAGACGAAGAAAACTATAGGCCAAGAATAAATAAAGAAGATTCTGTCAAGGACAGAGAGCAGAAATCTACAGGCAACCTATATTATCATTAAAATCTAAACGCATAATAAAAAATTCAAAAATATACAGCTAAAACTGAAATGAAAAAATTCTCAAGTGACGGAACCGATCGAAAAAAGATGTTAAAAGCTGTGATAATATCGGCCATGTCGATGTTTCTTTTTATAATATTTACCTGCGGATCGCTCAATATAGTTATCTATGACAAGGATTTCTATTATCAGCAGTACGAGAAGAACAACGTATATCCGCAGCTCTCACTTGACGTGAACACATCAAAGCAGATAGCAACGAATGTCACGAACAACGTGATAGCGTATTTTCATCATAAAGAAGAATTAAGATATTTCAACGATAAAGAGGCCAGTCATATGAGTGATGTAAGAGGAGTTCTTGATTCTTTTAGTTATGTTTATTACGCATCTGTAATATGCCTAATAATATTATTCTTCTACTTATATCATAGATCAAAAGATGATAGGACGGAATTTATAGACATAATCACACAATCAATGATATATTCTTCAATAGCATGCATAACATTGTTTGTGATGCTTTTCCTGTTATGCATGTTCTATTTCAACCAGACATTCACTATATTTCATCTAATATTCTTCCCGCAGGGCAACTGGCAATTTCCTGGCGGTCTCATGATAACGATGTTCACAGAATCGTTCTTCTCTAATGCATTCATAAGAATATTTGAATACGCAATGTTCCAATCAATAATATTCTTAGGGATAGGATACTGGCTCAATAAGCAATTAAGGAATTACAAGAAATAAATGTACACTTAGTATACTAGGTAAAAAATTAGCCATATTCTAAACAAAATTACGCACAAAATAGGCCAAAAAGCTGGCCTTGCTCGACGAAGTGATAGACGACAAAAAACTCGTAAAAAATCATGAAAAATAAGTCCAGAGTAAAGCTAGAAAAAAAATCTTCATGATGTAATAAAAAGTTAAACTTATAAATCCAGCCGTCAGGCTTATTCTATGGATTGGTCATTGATACTATACATAATGCTCAGTGTGATAATTGTCAGTGCTATATCGCTCATAGGGCTTCTGACATTCTTCGTTAGGTCAGCAAATATAGGAAAGATAGCACTATATCTTGTAGGTCTTAGTGTAGGCGCACTCCTTGGTGATGTCTTCATACATCTATTGCCTGACGCATTCCAGAAATCGAACGGCACGCTTATAGGAATATACGTAATAGTCGGGATAGCATTCTCGTTTGTGGTCGAAAAATTCATCCATTGGAGACACTGTCACGTCGTATCTGATGAGCATCATATACACTCTTTCACATACATGAATATAATAGGAGACAGCGTACACAATTTTATAGATGGTCTTGTGATAGCCGGAGCATATTTCGTAAATACCCCTGCAGGGATTGCAACTACAATAGCAGTAGCAATGCACGAGATTCCACACGAGTTCGGAAATTTTGGAGTGCTCGTCCATGGCGGATTCACAAGATTAAAAGCGATACTATTCAACGGACTTACAGCCCTCACTGCACTCCTCGGAGCGATAGTCGGGATATTGATAGGAACAACACAAGGTCTATTCATCTTTCTTGTACCATTCGCAGCAGGAAACCTAGTATATATAGCAGGAACCGATCTAATACCTGAACTCCATAAACATACAGAAAGCTGCGATATAGACGCATCAGAGAGCATAAAACAATTCATAGCCATAGCAATAGGCGTCGGATTGATGATAGCGATTCTTGCATTAGAATAATTTATTGTAAAACGTCCATTCTAGAACAATGATATTATATAAAAATGATGTAATAAAAAATTAATAGAAGAAAAATAAAATAATAAGATTATACTCCGTCCTTTCTTCTCTTGCCGGATTTCTTAAGTGATGACATAAACATATCTCTTAATTGCTTAGAGCCTTGTCCGCTGACACCATCGATGTGGGCGACTGCTCCTGATTGTCCGCCAGCTGTCTCGAGATGTACGTCATATAGATGGAACATCCTGTCAAGGATGTCCTGATCTACATATACATTCTGTATCTTCTCGTAAGGTAGTGATATCTCAATTCTCGAAATTACTCCTTTCCTGATTATTATCTCGTCACTTTTCAAGTCATAGAAATAATTCTTATAATAGAATATCTGGTATATTAACGTGCATAAAAATAATATTATAAGCAATAATATCAACATGAATGATACGAACATGAGAATTCCGGATCCTGACGTATCAGGGTGTGAAAAGAAGTTTATTCCGAAGAACACTAAGAAGAATATTATGAAAATTATCCATCGAAGGCTTACACTTATCGTCTTCTTCATGATCTTTCTTTTCTCTAAAGGGATCTTGTTGCATGTCGTCCCTGGAATACAATATATCTGCTCAACCATGATATCACCGATTATAGAAGAAGATTATCGATTATAAATTTATTCCTTTAGAACATAATCTGAGCGGGGCTAGTAGTTATCGTGCTCGCTTCATGGGACTACTTTTTGGCTCCTGAACGACATGTTTTTCTCATAGATCAAAAAATGTGATACAATTCTAGTTTAATAAAAAATAACATTTTTAAATAAGTATATGCCTAATAACTGTTATGATTGCGCAATTGGCTATAATACCATGGATTATGTTGTTCGTGTTGTTATTCTTCGTGTTCTGGATTATAATGCTTGTAGATGTTATACAGAGAAAATTTAAGGGTGACAATGAGCAGATTGTTTGGATACTTCTTGTTATATTTACAGGGATAGTAGGATCGTTGATATATTACTTCATGGTGTATAATAAGAACAAATCTTTGAAGTGGTTTTGGATAACAATTCTTGTGCTGTTCATTATATCGTTACTGCTTTCTCTAACTCTGTTCTATTTTACAGCTTAATCATAATAAGACATGACTTATTCTACAGACCTCTTGCAAGATTTACTAGTGACTAGTATTTATTATAAGAAACTAGGAGAGTGACATACAAATCTTATAGACTCTAAATGATAGTCACTGCACGCTTCACGTCATGACTGGTCCGGTGGGCAGGCCTATTCTTTCCTCAAATCAATCAATATCGGATTCACAATCGCAAGATAATCTTTAGGATCCATGATTATAGAATCCGTGTGAGAGCCTGCAGAGAAAAGCATCTCAGTAAGTTCCAGAAGAGAGTTATCGGCGTAAACTTTCATATCGAACAGGTTACCAAACGGCGGGACGCTCCCAACGGTACATCCTGTTCTCTCAAGGACCTCATCCGGAGACGCGAGCGAGATGCTTTTTATATTGAAATACTCCTTTAATTTCTTCACATCTATCCTGTTCAATCCAGGGATAGATACCTGAAAGAATTTATCAGAACTATCAGCGTAGCTTGCATCATGAATTTTCAAGATTATCGCTTTGACACCGTTATCAAGGCTCGTTCCCCTGACCTTTGCCGCATCCTCAGATGTCCTTCCAACAGGTTCATGTGTAAGATGCTTATATATAATTTTATGTGAATCAAGCAGTTCTTTAATTTGAAGAAATGTTGGGGTTGACATTTTAGAAAATATGTTAGTGTACTTTTATTTTTTTATTTTTCAACTTTTAGGTGTAATTCTTTTTTTACATTCTCATCGATGTCTGATGGGCAGCCATCCATAGGATTCTCGCCCTGTTTATTCTTAGGGAATGCAATGACTTCACGTATGTCGTTCGTCCCTGATAATAATGCTGTAAGCCTATCGACGCCTATTGCAAATCCGCCGTGCGGAGGAGCGCCATACCTGAACGCCTCAAGCATGAATCCGAATTTTCTCTCTACATCTTCCATCGTCAATCCTATGACGTTCATGACTCTTTCTTGTACGTCTCTTCTGTTTATTCTTATGCTTCCAGAAGCTAGTTCAACACCATTCAATGTCAAATCGTAACATAAGGCGCGAACCTTTCCAGGGTCAGCTTCTGGTCCATCAAGGTATTGCAGATGCTCTTCTTTGGGCATCGTGAACATGTGATGCGCGGCATCCCATCTCTGATTGTCCGCGTTCCATTCGAATGACGGGAAATCATATACCCAGCAATATTTGAATTGCTTTTCATCATAAAGGTTGAGTCTCTTTGCAACTTCTTTTCTTATGTTGCCTAAAGCATCGTTGCATATCCTGAACATGTCAGCGACGATAAATATTACTCCGTTCTCCTTTGCACCAGTCTCCCGTATAATATTCATCTGAATCTCTGTAGATAAGTGCTTTGCCGCGCTGCCGTCAAGTCTTAATTGGCCATTATCAGATGCAACCTTCAATGTAACGAGACCTTTAGCCTTATAGACACGCGCTATCTCTGTGAATTCGTCGGTCTCTTTTCTTGTGAAATCATGATCTACGGCGAGAGCCTTTATGATTCCATTATCTTTTATTGTATTCTGGAATATCGAGAATTCTGAGCCCTTGACGATTTCTGTTATATCTTTAAGGAAAAGTTCATATCTGGTATCTGGTTTATCTGAGCCATACTTCGACATCGCCTCATCAAATGCTATTCTTGGAAATGGAATTTCTATATCTTGGCCCAGGACATGCTTCATAATATTTTTCACAAGTCCTTCGCCAACCTTGAACACATCCTCCTGATGCACGAACGACATCTCGACATCAATCTGAGTAAATTCTGGTTGCCTGTCTGCGCGCAAATCCTCATCTCTAAGACATCGTGCTATCTGATAGTATCTGTCAAATCCTGAGACCATCAATATCTGCTTATATATCTGCGGACTCTGTGGAAGCGAATACGCCTTTCCAGGATTCACTCTCGATGGAACTATATAATCTCTTGCACCCTCAGGAGTCGATCTTATAAGAAGCGGAGTCTCTATCTCAAGGAAATTCTGACTGTTCATATATTCTCTTGTCGCCTGCATGACGAGATGCTTCATCTTTATATTATGCTGCATCTGCGGCCTTCTCAAGTCAAGGTATCTGTATTTCAAGCGAGTCTCATCACTGTTGTTCAAAGGATTATCCATATCTAACGGGATGACATCGCTCGTATTTAGAATCGTTATCTCAGTCACGAAGACCTCTATCGCTCCAGTCTCTAGTTTCTTATTTGGTTCTGGCTTTTTTCTGACAACGCCGGTTGCCTGGACGACGAATTCCCTTCGTATATTGCTTACATCAGGGATATCTTCAGTGTTTACAGTAAGCTGCGTGATACCGTACCTGTCCCTCAAATCTATAAATGCAAGCCCTCCATGAAGCCTTATGCTCTGTATCCAGCCTGCAAGCGTCACAGTCTTTCCAGAATCATGTTCTCTTAGATCATTGCATGTGTGCGTCCGATACATGGTATAACGACACGGGTAGAGTTTTTAAAGTTTATCACAGAAAGATTGCATTTGGATGATTCATATAGAATTTGATACATTAATTTTGGTGCCTTATTCTTTTTTTACGAGATCGTGCAATACCTCTTCAATCTTTTGAAGATTCCACTTTATAGAATCAGACTTTTTTCTCAGCTCACCGTTTCGTAGATCTAGTTTTGAAAATAGGCCGTGTATCTCATCAACAAGCTCTCTTATATCATGAACTTCGGACTTGTTCTTCGCTATCGCTTCGAGAACTGATTTTCTTCCAAGTTCTCCAGTGAGGTCGCTGAGTCCTCCAAGGTACATGAATGGGTCGACACTGAGTTCCAAATACGTAGGGACGCGTTTTTCTGTGACAAATATATAAAAACAGTATGCCTCACAATACTCCTCCATAGCGTTATCCATACTCATCTTGAGGTGGGGATGTTTTGCAATGAGTTTCTTGAGCTCCTTTATTATCTTGTCAGATTCCGAAAGAAGTTTCTTTGCGCTTGCAAAATCCTTCCTATGGATGCTATAGATAGCTGATTTGCTGTTTTTCAGGATTATTCTTGACCTGTTTATGACTTCCTCTCGGCGTTTATCTTCATCCGTGATATAAGATTCTATATCCTTGAAAGATTTATCATCAAGCATTGTACAAGTAAATGAGTTTGGTTTTTAAATCTTATCCTCATAACTCTCCAGAACAATCCCCCATAAAATAGCAAAAGATTTAAATATACATACTTTTATAAATTGAACATATGGTGACCGTATTTGGAGATGCTATAGACTTTTTGGTGAAGTTAGGGGTTTACGATATTGTTCTCCCATTCCTTCTCGTGTTTGTCCTAGTCTTTGCACTTCTTGAGAAGACAAAGGCTCTAGGCACTGAAACGGCAGATAACGGTAAGGGCGGAAAGGAAGAGTATACCAAAAAAAATCTTAACGCGATGATCGCATTCATCTCAGGATTCTTTGTTGTCGCATCATCACAATTAGTCTCTGTAATTAACAAGAGCCTTTCACAAATATTCCTATTGCTACTATTAGTCATATGCTTTTTAATGGTCGCTGGAGCATTCCATCAACAGTCAAAAGATGGATTCTTCCTCGATCCAAAGAAGCATAAGTTCTACTACAGCGCATTCATGGTGATTGTATTCGTATCGATAATCGCAATATTCCTTAACGCTCTAGGATGGATAGATATAGTGTATAACTTTTTAAAGGACAATTGGAATACTAGTTATGTAGCAGCAATAATACTGATGGTTGTGATTATAGGATTCATGGCATGGATCATGAGTGATTCAAAGCCTCACGTTGAGGAGAAAAAAGAATAAAAAAGGTGATTAGTATGGCTTATTACGGCACTGGATATTATGGTACAGGAAGTTCTGGGATGTTTTCCCAAGCAATATTCACATTGCAACAGGCAGGCATCGTAGATGTGATAATCCCGTTCATTCTCGTCTTCACTATAGTGTTTGCAGTATTGCAAAAGACAAAAATACTTGGAGAGGATACAGAAACTAAAAGACCAAAAAAGAATTTCAACGCCGTGATAGCGCTTGTAATGGGACTTGCAGTCGTCATACCGCACGTCACAGGCACGTATCCGACACCTGAATCAGATGTCGTGAACATAATAAACCAGGCGTTACCAAACGTCTCTGTGGTATTGATTGCAATCATGATGATGCTTTTAATCATCGGCGTATTTGGCGGCGACGTAAAGTTCGCGAATACATCGCTTGCAGGCTGGGCAGTCATATTCGCAATAGTAGCAACAGCATGGATATTCGGAGCAGCAGCAGGATGGTACCAACTTCCATACTATTTAAGTTTCCTGATGGATTATAACACACAGGCATTGATTGTAATAATACTTGTCTTTGCAGTGTTGATATGGTTCATCACTAAAGAGGATAAGCCAAAAGACAGCAAGAAGCCTACAGGAATAGAAGAGTTGGCGAAGATCATAGGCTACAAAAAGGAATAAGAATGGCTACTACGTTCATAGATTTAAGCATAATAAAGAACTTCAGCTCTATATTCACTTTTATCTTTATATTCGTGCTTATCTATGGACTGCTTGAGCTAT
>CAZFVG010000018.1:12291-13187 GCA_964522135.1 uncultured Methanosarcinales archaeon
CATACACGCAATCATCGCGATGGTGCTCGGATTTCTTGTCTCAATAAATCAAGGCGTCATAACGGTAATCCAAACATTCACGCCATGGTTCATGATACTAGTCCTGTTAATATTTTTTATTTTATTTGCAGTCAGAATGTTCGGCGTCAGCAGCGATAGCATAACTCAAGCCTTCCACAATAAAGGCGCAATACTCACATGGATAATAATATTTACTGTACTTATACTCCTGTTCTCGCTCGGCGCAGGTTTCGGTCAGCAAACGCTTGATCAGAGTCAGACTGGCGGAACTGTCGTAAGCCAAACAACAGGTAATGTTACTGCGCCTACGAATACTGGAAGTTTCAGCCAGAACTTATACAACACAATATACCATCCTAAGATTCTTGGAATGGTACTTGTAATGCTTGTAGTTGTTATATCTATGTTATTATTAACTGAGCCTGAAGGACCTTAGAAATTATTTTAATAGCAACATTTTCTTCGTTTGTATGAACGGTTTCTCGGTAGCATTATCTGCAGGGTATGCTGTCATTCTGTATACATACATCCCACTACTGAGTCCTTTCATATCTAGTGTTGTTTCGTATGTTCCAGGATTTCTCGTGTTTTCTGATACTGCGCTTACCAATTTTCCTAGCACATCGAATACTTCTACCTTAACTATGCTACGCTTAGGAATAGAATACTGTACGCGTGTTGTTGGATTGAATGGATTTGGATAATTCTGCGATAATGAATAATCCTTAGGCAAATGATTATCAGCTATGACAACGTCTGTTAATTTGTCTGCGGTGTATAATGTTTTAGGATTGGTTACTGATACTGAAACTTTACTGTCCGTCACTTTTGCATCTATATTATACGTTGATGATGGTTTAAATATTGCTGATGGG
>CAZFVG010000019.1:0-13024 GCA_964522135.1 uncultured Methanosarcinales archaeon
TCTTTGGCATAGATAGCAGTCCTGTGGTCACATCATGCGATACTGAAAGTCTATCTATTAAGAATTGTTTCATCTGTTCAATCTTATTGTCATCTGCCATATTTTTATCTCATCAATAGTTTCATATGCATCTCATCTGATAAAAAGCTTTCTCTTTTCAGGTCTTCTAATACAAACAATTCCTGTTTCTGTTCTATCCTGAATCTCTCTAGCATCTCTGTAAATCTCTGAAGGTCATTCATGTCCCTAAATACTGCCTCTATCATGTAATCATAGCCGTTATTTATCCTGGATACCGAATTTATGTTCTCGTTGGTCATCAAAAATTCTCTGAATTCTACTCTTGAGTCTTTGTTAATCCTGAACAGCATCGTTACCTTGATATCGAACCCCAATTTCTTGAAGTCTATTATGGAGGTGTGTTTCTTTATCAATTCTTTCTCAAAATCTCTTAATTTGTCAAATATAGTGCTTACGGGGATGTGAGTATATCTGCTTATTTTCGTAAGGTTTTCTCTGGCGTTTTTTCGGAAATACATCATCAACAATATGTCTTTGTTTTTTAGTTCTCCCATGGAAATCCTCGCATATTTTTATTTTTTATTATATTATCGATGTAATTTATGTATTATTAAATAGTATATATGTTTCAGGGATATATACTTTATTTATAAGAAAATCCTGAATGCTTCAGGATTTTCCTGAAACAGGGCATGTTTTTGGCTCCCAAAAAGTCTATCCATAGTGTGCTAGTTCAAAAAAATGCATTTTTAGCACAAATTTCATATCTGAAACAGATTAGTTTAATCAAATTCCTGAAGCAGCATAACATTTAAAAACATCTCTACCATGATAGTATCATGCGAAACACAGAAGAACTTATTCTAAACATATTCAGGGATAATTCTTCTAAGGATATAAACGCCGAATTTCTGGCAAAGGAACTATACCCGAAGGAGTATTCCGAGATAGAAGCATTGATGAACAGTACTGACAGATCCAGTATGCACCAAGGAAAAAGGCAGAAGTTCCAGATGCACAGAAAAATATTATACTACCTAAATAAGCTCGTTGATGACAATATAATAAAAGTCAACAAGATTGCAGATAAGGGAGAAAAATATTTCGCGCTTGTCGCATCGGACGGCGATACTATAATAGAGAAAGGGTATAAGAAAATAATAATAAGCAAGCCCACGCTCAATACAACATATATCGATCAATACGAGAGCAATGGCGTGATGAGAAAATATGAGGGCGATTCATGGATAACACGGCTCAATTCTATACTCCTTGAATGCTCTATAAATAAAGATACGACAAGACTTTATAAGATAATGAACGAATGTATGGGGGCCGTTAATGACGCTATAGCCCTGAATGAATTCGAGACAGTTATTAATACGGCAACACAAGAAGAGCTTAAGGACTTCTTTGATAAAATATCTAAGGACTCTGACGATTTCAACAAGACTATATCGATAATTATCGACATGAGCCTTGTGAACAACAAAATATACTGGTTCATAAAATATTTTGCCGAACAGAAACTTAAAAGGATAAATATAGTATTTAATATAACGAATAAGGACCTGCAGAAATACACTAAGATATTCGAAACAATAATAGAAGAGTTTTCAAAACAGAAGATAAAGATAAACATAAAGAATAACGATCTTGCAGAAGCGCCATATTTCAAGGGAAGATCAGGGATATATAATTTTGAGGAGCACGATTGGGAGATATACCAAAAGAAATATAAGGGTAACACCATTGGCCTTAGTTGCAGCCAATCGCAGATAGCCATAAGCATAAACAGGTTCTTTGAGATATACAAGACAGATACTGAATTTAGGCAGGCGGTATTAAATGCTGCGAAAACCCTTCTTATGGCAAACACTATCCAAAGGAGAAGATCGAATGAATATTTCAGAAACATAAACCAATTGAACAGCCCGCACCAATCTGATTTCTTCAGGTTCAGCAAGAACTATATAAGATTCTGGAACTATGATTGGCATAAGGATATCGATGAGAACAATAACCTGTTTGAGCTGATAAAGAGCACAAAAGAGGTAGTAGATAATTTCTGCCTGAGCGAGGAGACAGTATATAAGAGTTGCGGCATACCGATAAGATTCAACATAGCCTTCAGCTCAGCATTCAGGAATTTTGATTCTAAATTCATGGGTGAAAGGGATTATAAAAAGGCCAACGTAAAAGGGGCAGAAGACTATTATAATGGCGAAACAAAGAGTTTCATCGCAGCGAGGGAGAGGATGTTCAAGATATTTGATGGTGGCGATAGGCTTAGGATTTTCAGGGCTGGAGACTTCGAGACAGAAGACATAATACACGAGATAAGCATACTGCTAAATGCCTATAAGACACCATTTTTCACATACGATTTCAGCGGCCTTAGAGGAATGGTCAAGCTGACTAATTTCATATAGAAGATGAATATACAAGAAAAAACCTGCATGGGAGCTTGGAAAAAGGCATTGAAGTACATAATAGATAATGGCTCTGATTTTACTGATGCAGACTCGAGAGAGTGCCGAGAGGTCCTGAACCTTACTGTAACAGCAGATAATCCGGAAGCGGACTACGATGCCCCGATAGAATCCATGAGAAATTTTGAGTGGATATATCCGACGACAGAAGAGCTTGCCGCTGTGATATTCAACAAAGAAGATCAGAGCACATACGAATACAGTTATGGTCCAAGAATATTCAATTATCTTGGAAAAAAGGATCAGATAAACGACTATGTGGTGCCTCTCCTGAAAAAAAATCAGAACAGCAGAAGGGCAGTCATATCATTATTCAATCCGCTTACAGACTCTGACATAGTAAATAAAAATGTTCCGAGCTTGATGTTCATCCATTTTAAGATAACGGACGAAAAACTCAATGTTTCATGTTTCATAAGGAGCAATGATTTTTTCATCGGCTGGCCTGGTAACATATATCAACTATATCTTCTGCAGAAACACGTAGCTGAGAAGCTTGGATTAAAAACAGGTTCGTTGACTACAATATCATGTTCTGCTCATATGTTCAAGGAACACCTAGATAACATACAGAAGATAATATAGTAGGATGGCTAGTTCTAAAGAGAAAAAACTTTATAAATAAGCTGCGTTAGAGAGGGAATATGGCAAAGGACGAAGTTCACGAGGAAGAAGAGCAATTAGACGAATTCCAGTCGAAACCAGAGGACCTCAGGGAGAATGACGAGATAAGCGACGCAGAAGAGGCATTCATGGAAGGCTACGAGTCTGGACTTGACGAGGAAGAAGAAGAAAAAGAAGAGGAAGAAAAAGAATTCGAGATATAATCTGATTATCTTATCCAATTCATCCTAGCATTAACATTCTAAAATTCAAGAACTATTCTAAGCCGAAACTGTCAGCGAACTCCGAGACCAGTTTATATTTATTTAAGTAATCATAACCTTTCTGAGTGAGACTATAAGTCCTTGAGCTTCCAGAATTATTCTCCACGACAAACTCTTTTCCCATCAATTCTGTAAGATACTCTTCCATCATCTGATGCGAGAGATTAGACTTGTAGAGAATATGAGTAGGTTTAATGCGATTATTTTTATCATGTATAGCTTTCAATATATCGTATATTATTCGTAATCTATCGCGCTTTTTTGCCATGCTTTCTACCGACTCTTAGTATCATAAATAAGCTGACCAATACTACAAGGTATGCTATGAATTCTAGGGCGTGACCGATCACGTAGTAAATCATATTTTCTGTAGCAAAGATGAAATATAGACATGAGATGAAAAGCAATACCATCGATATTGCAACCAAAAGTGAGGTCGTCTTCCTATTGTTCCAATAATTTCTTATATAATAGAATGATATCAGACCAAGTATTATCGTCGACAAAAAGTATAACATGAATGTCTTGTACGGACTAAAATATAAAGCTCCGAGCACAAGGAATAGTATCAAAAAGAACGTTCCGGGATCGCTCATCTTCATCGCGACGTACGCTAACACTATGAGCCCCAATAAGAAGAGTATTGAATGGAAATATATTCCGAAAAGGTCAAGAAGGTATACGCTCTGAAGATTTATCATCCCGCACACAGTATCGTCTAACCTATCAAGTATTATAAAGTTCAATACTGCCTGAGCAAGGTAAGACAGAGCTATAAGAAAAAATGATAATGAAAAAAACTTCAGGTTGTTATCCATAGATAGCTTATATATCTTGAACGCGTAAAAACTCACCAAGAGTGTGACCACAGCAAACAGCAATTCAAGCGCCACATCGTAGCCGAAAAACCATTGAGGTATCAAAAATAAGCTTCCCATACCCATTTCGAAGTGGAGGCGAGTTTTTATAGTTTATGGAAGCGGACTCTAATATCCGAACCTCTAAGCCGCCGCCTAGCGAACATTCTATCCCACAATCGAGAAAACTAGAATCTGAATCACATCATTTTAGGATAAATATGAGTCGATGGCCTATTAATCTAAACTAAAATCCAATGATTTTCTCTTTATATTATCAACCAGTTTATGAATGAATGCATCCTTTGAGAGGCCGAATTTTACCTTGCCGTCTAGAGTCCTGACTGCAAGGGTTTTCTGTTCTATCTCTTTGTCGCCGATAGTTATCATCACAGGAATTTTTTCAAGCTGGGCGTCTCTCACTTTTTTTGGCATCGTCTCTGTTCTCGTGTCGATTTCAGCTCTTAGTCCATGAGATTCGAATTCATCTTTCATCTCCTGACAATATCCTACATGCCTGTCAGCTATAGGCAATAAGCGTATCTGAACAGGACTCAGCCATAGAGGGAATTTTCCTGCAAAATGTTCTATAAGTATCGCAATGAATCTCTCAAGAGAACCGAGTATAGCCTTATGTATCATTATAGGAGTATGTTTCTTTCCGTCCTGACCTTCATACGTCGCCTCAAATCTTAACGGCATCTGGAAATCAAGCTGTATAGTCGCAAGTTGCCATTCTCTGTCGAGCGCATCTTTTATCCTGATATCAATCTTCGGACCATAGAATGCTCCATCACCCTTGTTTATCTGATATGGAATCCCTTTTTTCTTGAGCGCTTCCTCGAGAAGACTTTCGGCTTTTTCCCATAATTGAGGGTCGCCCATCGCATTTTCCGGCTTCGTACTTAAGAATAATTTATATTCAAAGTGAAATACATCCTCATAGACATATTTAACATAATCTATGAGCCCATCGACTTCTGATGCTATCTGTTCCTCTGTGACGAATGTATGAGAATCGTCCTGAGAAAATTTTCTGACACGTGTCATTCCGGAAAGGACTCCCTTGAGTTCATTCCTATGAAGCGCTGCGAAATCAGCAATCCTTAGAGGCAATTCTCTATAACTCCTTGACTTGCTCTTGAATATTAGAACATGACTCGGACAGTTCATAGGCTTGAGGCTGAATTCTTTACCGTCTATATTCAGAAGGAACATATCGTCCTTGTAATGCTCCCAGTGTCCTGATGTCACCCATAATTCTTTATCATAAAGCAATGGCGTTATAACCTCTTGATATCCCCTTTTCAGGTATTCTCCTCTTACAAAATTTATGAGTATATTGTATATTATTGTTCCCTTCGGATAGAAGAAAGGGCTTCCTGGGCTGTAATCATGGAACATTATGAGATCAAGCTCTTTCCCAAGTTTTCGATGGTCTCTCTTCTCTGCTTCTTCAAGCATCCTAAGATAATTATCGAGATCCTTCTTCTCCGCAAACGATACGCCATAGATTCTCTGCAATTGCTTATTTTTTGCATCTGCTCTCCAGTATGCGCCCGCAACTTTTGTTAGTTTTACTGCTTTTAATCTTGATGTCCTCGGGACATGCGGTCCCTTACATAAATCGGAGAAATCTCCTTGCGTATAGACCGAAATTATATCATTATTTTCATCCATGTTGTTTATCATCTCGACCTTGTATGGATTAGATACAAACGTCCTCAATGCCTGAGGCTTTGAAAGAACTTCGCGCTTCACAGGCAAATCCTCTTTGACTATTTTTTCCATCTCAGCTTCTATAGATAGGAAATCGTCTGGACTGAATGCCTTGTCAGAATCTATATCATAATAGAATCCCTCTTCGACAACTGGTCCGATGGTTAGTTTCACACCAGGATATAACCGAAGAAGAGCCTGAGCCAAAAGGTGTGCAGAGCTGTGCCTTATGACTTCCAATCCCTCTTCATCCTTTCCTGTAAATATTACTAATTGAGAATCATCCTCTATATTATATGACATGTCGACTATATTGCCATTGACCTTTGCAGCGACAGCTGCCTGAGCTAGCCTCGGCCCTATCTTTTCAGCGACATCCATAACTGTACTGCCTTCGGCGTACTCGCCGACAGATCCGTCTGGAAGTGATATTTTAATGCTCATGATCATAGAAATGAGTCGATTATTTTAAAAGTTTATTGTATTTTTAAAAATCTAGCACATTGACTAAGATTCTCAATAAAAATAAGATAGAATGAATAAAAAAAAATTATCTCTTATCCACTTTATACATGAACGTGTTCCTTTTTCCTGTGTTCTTGTATTTTATTATGTTTGTCTTACGCAATTTTTTTAGAGACATAGTCACACTGCCTATAGAGACCTTCAATTTCTCAGAAATCTCCCTTGATGTGAACCATTTGCCTTTGTTCTTGCATAAAAAATCATATACTTCCTGTTGACCCATAGTAATAACCCCCTGTAATATGAAAAATCATATACCTAAAAACTATGAATCTAAGCATCTATTTAAGCTTTTCTGTTTCACTTCATAGTAGAGGGTAATTTATAAATGAGCATTTAAAAATAAGCACAAAACACACAAAAAGATAAACTTCAGTAAAATTTTCTCAAAGAATTATTCCTATTATTATCGCAACTATTCCCACAGCAATCACAGCATAAGCTATCAGAACATCTATCGATAAATTGCTAAAGTATTTCACTATATCTATATTCATTGTCTCACCTTATTGACGCCATACATAATACTCGACATCTAATTGACACTGATTGCCTTCATTATCTTATTATTGCAATGAGGACATACCCACTCCTGGAACATACTATTTCCAGAATTCAATTTTCCGCCCTTCTTCATCTCAGATTTACATTTATCGCAGTTCATAATATCACATATATTTGATGGAACGGCTATTTATATAGTTTATTATAGTTTATTCTCCCTTAGATTATCCCGCAATTCCATCAGCAACAATCCGAGAGTGTTCCTTCCATATCCATCGACCTCTCCCCAGAATCTATTGACAGAATTATCTGTTATCGGTGTCTCGACAATGCGTTTAGTTCCAGTAGACAACAATAGCTTCACGAAGTCAGGATTCTGTCCTGCAAATACTTTCAATACAGAGCGCATCCTGTCAACCTTTGTCTTTGACCAATTGGACGAAATATCCCAAGTCAATAGACCATGCGCAGTTATTGCAAGAAGAGATGGAGACGGGGCATTCATGAGCCATTCCTTGACTTCTTTCTTTACAGGCTTTCCATATTGATAAGCATGTTCTCTAGTCGGGAAAACCCTTCCTTCAAAAATAAATTCTTTTTTATACAGGTTACTGAACATCCCATAAGGTTTCTCGTTAGATCTATAGAACGTTATTTCTTTTCCAGGGGTTTTAGCTTTTCCACCGATTTTAGACGATTCATACAATTTATCCTTCATGAAAATCTTGGGCTCCACGCGCAATGCGATTACCTTAAGTGTATCTCGACGATATCCCTATCTTCAAGCCTATGATTAAGCATCAATCTCTGACCTGGAAACTTCGATGATTTTCCCCACATCCTGCAGAACTTGAATTTCTTGACGAAATCCTTGTGAAGCTTATTGCATAGATCCTGAACCTTCGCCTTTCTCCATATTATGAGAGGGATTTTCATGTCTGCATCCTTCCCTGGCTCCTTAAGATATATCCTTATGAGATCAAGTTTCTCAAATATCAACTCCTTAAGCTGCTCGGTGTATATCTTATCCTTTGCACTTACAGCAAGGTCGGCCTTTACCTCTTCAATCACACGCTCTACTTGGTTTTCGGTCGCAAGATCTATCTTGTTCACGACTGTAATCGCCGGAATGTATCTCTTGTTGCCCTCCAATGCATCGATAAATTCATCGACATCGATATCGTCACGGATTATTATATCAGCATTGAGTATCTTAAATTCCCTGCAAACCGTTTTTATTGTTTCCTCGTCGAGTTTCGTCAATTTGACAGTAGCTGCAACCCTTATCCCGCCAGTAGATCCCTTAGTTATACGCACGTCCGGTTTCTTCTGGTTGAGCCTTAGATGAGCATCACGTATCTCCTTGACGAGAAGTGGATAATGCTCAGGGCCGTTGACATCTATCAATATAAGCGCAAGGTCTGCAGATCTTAATACTGAAAGAACTTCTCGTCCACGCCCGACACCCGAGGCCGCTCCTCTTAGTATTCCTGGAACGTCGAGTATCTGTATCTTTGCATCGCCATAATGCATGATACCTGGAACAACAGTAAGAGTCGTGAAAGCATATGATGCGGTCTTGCTTTCGGCATTAGTCAGATCGTTAAGCAGCGTCGATTTTCCTACAGACGGAAATCCTATAAGAACGACCGTGCCATCTCCAGTCTTTCTAACATCAAAGCCTTCGACTTTTTTTCCGCCGCCACGAGCCTCTTGCTTCTCTTTCAATTTGGCAAGCTTTGCTTTCATCAAGCCTACTGCGTGCTGGGTGCTCTTATTGTATTTAGTCTTAGAAATTTTATCTTCCAAATCCTTTATTTCGCCAGGATACTCAACCATTACATCAAATATCTTGGGCACGTTTTAAATTTTACGCAACAATCATGAAGCTTCGGGAATGGCGGCAAAGCATAAACTTTAAATAGTAAATTGATAGTGTTTATCTTATGAAAAAGGGGTACTGGGTTTTTAGTCTTATATTAGCGCTTTCTATCGCCTTTCTGCTATCAATAGGATCCGTAAGGGCGGAGCATTGCACTGCGGACGGTACAGACTCCAACACGGGATGCGTTTGCGGCCACTCGCCTAGCTCAGCACTTGGATACGGACAGGTTATAGTCGGCGGTGTAAACTACTCATGCAGCAACACAGCTCCAGACGGCATATGCCCTGAAGATTTTCAGGATCCAGTCAGTCACCAGAATGCGAGTTGCAGTTCATGTGCAGATATCGACTGTACAGCGACCGTGACAGGAATTATCAAAGAAGCATCGACAGGAAATCCTGTATCTAAATCAGTCGTCATCTCCCACCCGATAAAATGGGATCCGAATGCAAACCTTGAGACAAACACCACTACATTTACTGACGGTACATATACGCTCACTGCATTGACGGGCCAATATTATTTTAGCGCATCAAAGAACGGTTACGATACGCAGCTTCTTCTAGTAAATGTTACAAGAAGAGCGACAACAACCCAAAATTTCATGCTTACAAACGGCACATGCCACAGCGACTGTACGAACAGTTACGGCAGATGTAACGCGCAATGCGACGGGATAAGCTTCAGCGATGGGACATGCAACTTCTACAACAGCACTGTCAAGCAACTGTGCGATAATAGATTACCTGGAACAGAGGTCCTTTTAGGACAATACGATACAACACACGGAACATTCATACAATGCTGCGGGAACAAGGGTTCATCAAATCCACAGATAAATGCGCCTTATCAAAGATATTACACCACTGCATCGACAGATAGCAGCAACCTCAAAGACATGATAAAAATAGAAAAGATAGCAAGATACAACGATATCCCTGTAAGGCTAATAATAGCATATTGGCAACAGTAACAAAATTTTTATACTTAATTCTATGATGAAGTCAAAAAAGGGGTTGACATTGAGGAAATTAGGAAATAAAGGTTACTTCTTCATCATAGACGCGTTCATAGGCAGCACAATAATATTTCTGGCACTTATCATAATACTCAACAGCGGGATAAAACCTACATCAGTGCAATACAATTATCAGCTTGCAGAAGATTACACATCGTTCATAATGGATACACAGATAAAGGACATAAACAACAACTTGATAACGCAAATGACTGGAAGAATAATAAACAATACAGATTACACCATTGTTGAGACGGTGGATAACTTATATAATAATGGAGATCTTAGTGATGCTGGAATGATAGTCCAGAACATAACGGAGCCATTGATTCCTCAAAAATATGGATTCTCTTATAATCTAATAGTCAACGGAGTGACCACTAATATCTATAATAGGTCCACTATCCCTATAGAGAACGCAAATATAGTCATAGCGTCAAGAAAAATAACATTCCTGACGATAAATAGCACAAAGATGTTCGGTCCTGCACTCCTCGAGGTAAAGATATGGATATAAGGAAAATATTATCAAATAGAAAGGCGATAATCTTCTCTCTGATGTCTGTTCTTTTCGCTATACTTTTCATAACGGTGTTCTCGCAGAACTTTCACAGCTCTCCAGAGGATAGCATACCTGGAAGTAATATAAGGATAAAAGTACTCGACACGTTCACGAGAAATTTTGAGAACTACGTCGGAGACAGCATAAGGGTATCTACTTATATGACTCTCGAATCTATGACCAAATACAGAGCCCTGAATGGAGGGTTTTTCGCTGACCAGAACTCATTCAACCAAGCGTTCAGCAACTGCATGATATGTGGAACATACAATTGCGCTCCAGGGCCAAGTTGCACTGGAAATCCAAGTTATGATCTAAACACGAGCATAGCAACCATCGCAAATCTCGCAAGCATTGATATGAACATCAACACACAGTACAAGATAAATTCAGTAAGCGTTACTCAGACATATCCGTTTGAGGTCGAAGTGAGCGTCGATATATCATATAACGTTACGGACAATTCAGGAAATTATTATGCGCGATGGTCAAAAAATTCTGTGATAAATCAGAGCGTAAGCATAATAGGGCTCAGAGATCCTCTAGGGTACATAAATTCATCAGGAAATTATAATAATCCTATAACTATGTATACGGGAGATTGCCAATTCAGCGGAGGTTGCTGGAACATCGCCAACGTAACTGTGTTCTACAAACAAGATTCGTACAGATATTATAGCAATGGTACAAATTTCCTTGAAAGATATTGGCAAGGCACTGCGTCGTCGAGCTGTTGCGGTATAGAGAACATATTGCACCCGAACCAGCTGAGCTCACCACTAAACATCAACAACACATTCGTAGATAATTATTATTGGAGCAATCAATATAGATGTCATAACACAAACGGCACGAAAATGCTCAACATAACTATAGCTGGAGACACTATAAGCATGGATGAAATAACGGCAGGAAGGTATGGTATCGCTTCAAACGGAACAGTAATATGCCAGTAATCAGACAATCAAAGTAATATCATCAGCAAACGACGATCAACATTCGAAGGCAAAGAAATTATAACCACTACGAAATAATCAACAAACTTTTTATAGCCTCGAGCGACATTTAAAGGTATTATCACTATAAAATGGGTGAAGAAGTAGTAAGAACAGGGGTGGACGATCTGCTTGATATCTTAGCGCACAGCGCTAAGGTGCCACTGACAGAGGTAGCAACGAAGCTAAAGGTAGATGCCAATGTAATCCAGGCATGGGTAGACTTTCTTGTTGAAGAGGGAATAGTCGGCATAGAATACAGGTTCACGACACCATATATCTACCTGAATAAGGTAGTTGACGATAAAAAGGATGAATCCAAAGAAGAGGATGAAAAGGTAAACATACAGTATTTCAAAAGGCAGTTCTGGGAGAAGGCAAAGAGCAATAATATCCCAGAATCGCAGGTCGAGATGCTATGGAAGAATCATATCGTCCAGGCAATGGAGCTCCAAAAGAAATATTTTTTCTTCGAGGCGCAGAGAAGAAAATTGCAGAAGCCAGAGGATCTCTGGAAGGAATATAAGGAACTATTATCTTATACGTGAATAAAATGGAACTAGAGCAATATCTGGAAAAGGACATAATCACATTCTTAGATAGCAAGATAACAAAAAGCGAGAAGAGTACGGTCGACAGGGAAGAAGATTACGGGCTCTACTTGACGAGAGATTATCTGAAAGAGATAAGTTACGCGCTTGACAACGATGAACTGACGAAGGCGAAAAAGCTATTTGATGAACTCAAAGAGAATTATATGAGCCTGCCAAAAAGCAGCACAGAGAAAAAAAAGATATATTCTATACTTGAGAAGATGTATGAGCGTATACAAAATTATGTGAAGATAAAAGAAGGGAAGATAGAGGTAATAAGGCAGGGAGATAGTGTGATGTTCATAGATAAGACCCCTCAAGAGGAAAAGACAGACTCGAAGAAACCCAAAGGGATAGAAGAAAATCATAACACAAAGAATATTTCGGAGCCTATAGCGCAAACCGCAAGCGAGACAAGGATCAACAGCCCCATCAATAATACCGATAAGATAATGACGGACAAAAAAGGGAGGGTCATATCAGATAAGACCGCAAGTGTCGAGACGAATATACTCAAACAGAGTATCAAACCTATAAAGACGACAAGTTATTATGCAGAAAAATCCGATACGCCTGTAAGCGATGAGATAACAACGCAAAACGTATTCTCAAAAGAGCCAGAGATGAACAAAGGAACGACAGAGCAGGCTGTCAAGGAATCAAGCGAGAAAAAGAGACCCGGGACAAAAATAACAAAAGAGTATGAATATGAAAAGATAGATCTCGAGCACCTGAAGGCAGACATAGTAGACAAGATAGTCTCGCAGATAGAGACGATGAAAGAAAGCATCGGCGAAAAAGTCTATGATAGCGTGTCCAAGAGTATATATGAAGATAAGAAAGAATTCGAGAAGACCATCGAAGACATAAAACATGAGATGATGCTACACATATCAGAAGAGATAAAGAGAAACTCTGAAGAGTCAAGGATATATGAGAACGGCAGGATAGAGAGAGTCAGAAAAG
>CAZFVG010000020.1:0-12725 GCA_964522135.1 uncultured Methanosarcinales archaeon
CATGTGAGTAATTCCTTGCCGTCGTTTGTTTACATTCCTTTTCGTTATGAGCGTATTATAAAAAACCCGGAAGACTCTCTTGCGAGAGTGCTTCCCGGGAAAAAGAGGTGAGCGTGATTCAGAGGTGAATAAGTGCCTTTAGAATGACCACCTCAATTACAGAGTTGAAATCTACTATAAAATATTTAAAGCTTTCGATTTGTAACTATTAGAAGATAGTTAAAATAATTAATTTATCGTTCCATGTCGGTGACGAAACTCTTATTAAAACTCAACCAAAAACTGTTTAAACGCAAACGTTTAGATCAATTCATGCTCAGAAGTGATCCAAAAGAGAAGAAAATAGCGAAAAGGAAAAAGCAGAACAAACCTCTCGATGACTTCTATTCTGCAGAGCAAAAACATCGCGAGGAGATTGAGAAGACAGAACAAGAGATATTTGAACACTTAAAGAATCATACGAAGAAAGTGTTGAAGAAACAATAATCTTGCATAATAATCGGACAACATCTGAACTAGTCCTGAGAATTCTTATAAAAGATTTTATCATCATCTCAAGATGCTTAACCCCATGCTTCTGCGACTTTTCGAGCGCGAATGTATAATATCAATAATGCATACACTCAAAACGAGTTAGCATCTTTGGTCGACGCTGCAGGGATACGTGCAACGCATAGAACTATAGTCGAAGTAGAGCAATCAAGGATGGGGAGTGTACTGCGAAGATATCCTCAATATGGATGGCTCAAATACTGCCGATACATATCCCACTAAAAATTACGACCTGAAAATAAAAATATTAATAAACGCTTTTCTATTTCAAAGCACCATGAGAAAACCTCTACGAACAATCAATATCTGCAGTTTCTATGGTCAGTCTTCTTCCGATGATTTCTCACAGGGTATTCATGTCCTTTTGCGTAATAGGAAAAAGACTATAGGCTTTAAAATTGTAGACATGAAAGATCTTGAAAGTGAGATATTAAAGCATGCAGAGTCTTACAATATACGTGTCGTTAATCAGATAATGCCTCTAGGATATGATGAAGAGATGTATTTCATGGAATTCAAATATTCTGATGGGCGTACCGAAACGCTGGACCACAAACTACTGCAAGATCCTACATCTGGTAGAAAATTCCTCAAACAACTCGATTATAAATGGGTCGAGTCCGTCAAATATTCACATTCTTGTGTTACGGTAGTCTTGTCCAAACTTCCTGAAGAGCAGATTCCTGAAAAAATTCGAACATATATGAAACACGCTGCCTAAATATTTGTATTCCCTATTCTCATCTTTTTTGCAAACGTACTTGCAACAAGCAATGGGAAGACGATTGAAGCTTCCGCTGTGACTTTTACATTTGGCGCATTGACTTTTATCTTCGCCCATGTTATAGCTTCCTGTGGACCGCCTCCTGAATCTGATGCATCAGATTCCTCGGCTGTCGTTATGTATACTGCGTAATCCAGCCCGTCGCGGAAGATGTTTGCGTTAAGCATGTAGTGCTTCGCAATCCCTCCTCCGAGCATTATAGCGCCTGCCTTTTCACATGATAGGACAAGATCTATTATTTTCTTATGGTCGCTGATTATGTCTATGTAAAAATCCTTCTTGTTTATGAATTCGTAATACATGAAATGTCCGAAAGTTCCATCTGTGAATCCGGGACAGAATATTGGTATATTATTCTTGTACGCCCAGTATATCACTGATTCTTCTTTCGTCTCAAGCCTTTCCATCTCTTTTCCTAGTTCGTATATGAATTCTGATGGCGTGAATGGTTTTTCGCGCTGTTTATATTTCACGTAGAGCTCGTCGAAAAAAGTCTCAGTAAATTTTTCAAAGTATGTGTATCTGTCTACTGGGACGAATATGTTGCCTATACGTGATATGCTCTTGTCGAACAATGTCCTTCCTGGTATGTCGAACCTTCCGACCACGAATGGTTTGAGGCATTTTATCACGTCCTCTTCAATCCCTCCCGCAGTTATGGATATTGCGTGCACCATCTTGTGCTTTACAAGAAATTTTATTATCTCTCTATTGCCTGAACTTATCATGTTTGACGTGCATGTAAGAAATATTGTTGAGTTGTCCTCTATCATCTTATTTGTGATGTCTATCGCCATCCCAAGATTTGTCGCTTGTATTCCCATGAACTTCATAGAATCCATGAACTTATCGAAATCGAATTTTTCATCGAAATCATATCCTTTTATCTCTGGGAATCCTTCTAATGTGTCGTATCCGCGCATCTCTTGCGATTTCCCTTCTGAACCATCATTTCCTGAAACTTCTTCTGTCATTTTATTCCTCCAAGCCTTTTAAACAAAGGTTTATAAAAAATTGGCGACATTTTGTTATGCAAAAGTCGCTCTAAAAAATTAAATTATTACTGATATAGAAAAATCTGTCTAGAACCTGAAATGCTTATATGTTCCGTAACAAAATAACTTATGCATAAAGAATAGGAATCAAAGAGGGTTTTTAAATCTTTCCTATCAATTCTTGCCGCCAAATACTCCTAAGAGTCCATCGAAGAATTTTGTTACACCAGATTTTTGATTATCTATAGATTTCTGTGTTGTCGAATCTATATTATTCATATCCTTAATACTTATACACGCTATGAACTCGTATTCTCGGGTACGATTCTTATCATTTCTAAAATCTATAACTTTTATTTTTGATCTTAAACTGTCCACGTTTTTTACTCCCCGTCTTTTTGCATTTGCTAATATAGCGTCTATGGCTTCATTGCGTGCATTTTTTTCCATATCGGATTGAAATACAGCTATGACATACATCGTTGAATCGATCACGGCTGCTCCTCTTACATATCCTGTAATTTTTCTTTTTGTATTCAGCGTATCTAATATCTGTGTAAATTCTGCACTAATTTTAGGGTTTGGTGTGCTCATCAACATGTCTCCGAACTTATTTGCCAGGCTGTCTGCGTCATCATATTTTTTTTCATTCATCTTTGATTGCATTTGAGTCAGCTTACTCTTTGAGAATGTCGATTGCAGATCCTGAGATGCATCTATGCATGCCTGCAACACTTTGTCATCATTATATTTTGATGCATTTTCCTTCGTCGAATCTATTATCGTAAGCGCATCGCGAAATTTCCCGACTTTCATGTAATTATATACTGTGGTGAGATTTTTCCAGCACTGTACCCTATTCTTTAGGAATAGGAGATTCTCCACTCCAGATGCGCAGTATCCATCATTATTCTTTTCAGCATACTCCCTTAAAAATTGTATATTACTATCTGCTTTCGCAAACTTGCCTGCGCTGATGTCTGATGCTGTCCTGAGGATGAATATGTCTGCATAGAATCTTCTGACCTGCTCTGAAATATCAAGACCCTCTCGTATGTTGCTATTGCTCAGTTTTATTGCTATGTCGCCAAGTTTTTTTGTCTTTATTGTTGCTGCATCGTAATCTTTTTTCTTTATGAGAGTTTTTATCTCTTCGATGAGATTTTTGATATTATCTGACTCTGTAGCTGCTACATACTCTATTTTTGCTTTATTATCTTTTATTTGTGAGACTGCCACTTGTTGGCTCAATACCCACATAGATGTTATGGCAACTACTGGTATAAGAGCGCTAAGTAAGCTATTTTTTAGTCCTTTATATAAGCTAGATAGTCGGCTTGGTTTTTGTACGTCTTCAAGGGTCTTTGATTCTAGAACAGCTATATTATTCTCGATTTCTTTAGCGGCATTTGCTTTTGCAGCGTTTATATTCATAGTATACGCCAGGTTTATTGCTTTTTAAATCTTATCATGAGTATTAAAGTAATACTATGCTTGTATCCTTTTTTGCATCCGAATTTCTAGCATAATATTTATAAAAACAAGTCCTTTCCTTATGTCTATAGCGAGGTATAACTATGACAATGGTCGGATTTACTTTTACGAGAATAACTGCTGAAAGAAAGCAGGTTCCAGAATCGAATATAAGTATACAGAGCAATGTTGGCGTGATAGGTCTGCAGGAGATAAATTCCATAGACCCTAAGAAGTCGATGTTGAAATTTGACTTCCACTATATATGCAGATACGATCCAGGGCTTGGCAAGGTGGAGATGGATGGCGAGGTCATGGAGATGTATGATAAAGATTTCGCATCAAAGGTGCTTGAGCATTGGAAGAAAGAGACTAAGGTGCACCCAACCGTTCTTCAGGAACTATTCAACACAATACTTGCAAGGTCAAATGTGGAAGCTATAGTCATAAGCCGAGATTTAGGTCTGCCTTCACCTATCCAGATGCCGCGAGTAGACGTTCCGAATAAGGATGGAGAGGCAAAATCTTCAGAAAAATCCAAGTCTGACGATAAGTCCAAAACAGACGTCAAGCCTGAACAGAAGAAGAAGTAATCTTTATTTTTTTAATTAAACATTTTTAATCATAACATTTATATTTCAAGATAGCGTTTTTAGAATTATTGTTGAGGTGTTTTGATGAGCGTTCCTGAGGTAAAGTTAAAGGTCGCTGAAGCTATCCAAGACGATGTCACAAAAGGCATTGTTAGGGTCGATTCTGGCTATATGAAGCAGATCGGCATACGTTCTGGAGACATTGTCGAGATACAGGGTGGAAGAAAGACTGTAGCTATAGCTGACAGGGCATATCCTGGCGATATCGGACTTAACATAATAAGGATGGACGGCCTCATACGAAGGAATGCAAAGACAGGAATAGGCGAAGTCGTAATCGTTAGAAAAGCTAACGTCAAAGAAGCAAAGCGCGTCATCATAGCGCCTGCAAAAGAAGGAATTCTAATAAGAGCGAATCCAATTATATTCAAACAAGGACTTCTAGGGAGAGCGGTCGTAAAAGGCGACATCGTAAGCCTTGGCGGAACAAGGACAAGGAGAAGCGCAATGTCGAATTCTCCATTCTTCGACGATATATTCAACATCGTAGGTGATGAGGCGCTTATGGGATTTGGCCTTGGCGATCTAAAATTTATGATAGTTGATGTTACCCCCGCAAAAGAGGCAGTTATAATCACAGATGCGACAGAAGTCGTATTCAATCCAGAAGCAATCCCTGAGATAAAAGAAGATAGGCTTCCAGACGTCTCGTATGAAGATATAGGCGGACTTGATGAAGAGCTGAAAAAAGTCCGAGAGATGGTCGAACTTCCATTGAAGCATCCTGAAATCTTCGAGCGTTTAGGAATCGAGCCGCCAAAAGGCGTACTCCTCCACGGCCCGCCAGGCACCGGAAAGACGCTTCTTGCAAAAGCAGTCGCAAATGAGACGCAATCAAACTTCATTCTGATAAATGGTCCCGAGATAATGTCCAAATATTACGGGCAGTCAGAGGAGAATCTCAGGAAAAAATTCGAGGATGCAGAAAAAAATGCGCCATCTATAATATTCATAGATGAGATTGATGCAATCGCAAGCAAAAGAGAGGAGACACACGGCGAAGTCGAAAAGCGTGTCGTTGCACAATTACTTGCAATTATGGATGGACTGAAATCGCGAGGAAAAGTCGTCGTAATCGCCGCGTCAAATATACCTAATGCACTAGATCCTGCTTTGCGAAGACCGGGAAGATTCGATAGAGAAATCGAGATTGGCGTTCCATCAAAGGTCGGAAGATTATCAGTCCTCAAGATTCACACAAGAAACATGCCGCTCATCGGAACGTTCCAAAATGATATAGCATCGAAAGTTCTGCTTGATGTAGTCGGTCAGAAGCTTAAGGATTACAAAGCGACAGGCAAGAAGGCAAAAGATGTCGACAAATTCAGAAAATTCCTCGAGGACAATACCGACGTCGATAAATTAATCAGCGAGCTGCGCGTCATAGAGAATTCTACGGAAATATGGGGTAGTGAAGATCCTAAAGCAAAATTCCTTTCCATTGCAGATAAAAAAATAGATTCAGAGATAATCGATGCCATAACAACGTTGTTCGATCTTGGAGTTCTCAACAAAATACTATACACTGATATACGACAGAAATGCGCCCTATCCGATCTCGATGAGATTGCGGAGATCACATACGGCTTCGTAGGTGCAGACATTGCGGCACTAGGCAAAGAGGCAGCGATGGTAGTTCTGAGAAGAGTCATATCAGACCTTAATCTCCAGAGCAATGAACCGCTATCAGAGGATATACTTGAAAAATTAGTCATAACGAAGGATGATTTTCTTTCTGCATTAAAGGTTGTAAGACCATCCGCACTTCGAGAGGTATTAATCGAGAAGCCTACGACGAAGTGGGACGATGTCGGAGGTCTTGAGAATGCAAAACAGGAGCTTCAGGAGGCAGTCGAGTGGCCTCTACAGAACAGGGCAGCATTTGAAAGGCTCGGAATAAAACCACCAACAGGTGTTTTATTATATGGCCCTCCAGGAACTGGAAAGACTATGCTTGCAAAGGCAGTCGCGAACGAATCAAAAGCAAACTTCATATTAGTAAACGGTCCTGAGCTCATGAGCAAATGGGTCGGCGAATCAGAAAAGGCTGTAAGAAAGATCTTCGAGAAGGCAAGGCAGACGAGCCCCTCCATAATATTTTTCGATGAAATAGATAGCATCGTCCCTAAAAGAGGGGCGTTCCAGGATTCTTCTGGAGTCACAGAAAAAGTCGTCAACCAATTATTAACCGAGATGAACGGCCTTCAGGAGATGAAGGATGTAGTCGTCATAGGTGCAACAAACCGTCCAGATTTACTTGACAGTGCACTGCTGAGACCAGGAAGGTTCGACAGGATTGTTCTTGTATCTGTTCCAGAAGCGAAAGCTCGAAGAGAGATATTCAGAGTCCATATGAAAAAGATGCCTCTTGCAAAAGATGTCAAGACAGAGGAACTCGTACAAAGAACAGAAGGATATGTCGGCGCAGATATAGAATCTGTATGCAGGGAAGCCGCTATGCTCGCATTAAGAGAAGATATAACAGCAAAAGAGATTCATATGGAGCACTTTATCGACGCATTATCGAAAGTCAGGCCTTCAGCTTCAAAAGATATCGAGCAGATGTATGAGCAGTTCCGCGAACAGTTCAGAAAGACACGCGCAGAAGAGATGAAAGACAAACCTAGCTACTTCGGATAATATCTGAAATAGTTGTATCATTTATGTGCTATTTCGTTAGTGGTGTATCAAAATCACGATTAAAATGATCAAGAATAATTCTTTCAAGGAGATTTGGGATAAGATAAAGGCCTCGAAGCGTATCGGAATGACTCTTCATTATGGTCCGGATGGCGACAGCCTGGCCAGCTGTACGGCGATGAAATACGTCATAGAAAAATATCTAAGGAAAACGGTTGAAATAATCAGTGAAGATAACCCGGGCGAGGGACTAATATCGTTATGGATCACAAAAGAGATTGATTTTACTAAAGGCATAACTACAGTAAATCCCAAAGATTTCGACTTATTTTTAATAATTGATTGCGCATCATATAATATGATATACGGAAAAGAAGTAGAGCAATCGACTGTAGATAGATTTTTCAAGAATGTATTCACGATAAATATTGATCATCACCTCAATAATCCTCATTTCTGCAATATGACATACGTTGATGATAAGGCACAATCGACAGCATCGATACTTCTGGAAATGTTCAAAAGTTTGAAAATAACATTTGACAAGGAATTATCGAGCAGATTGATTCTAGGGATAACAACAGATTCGGGATTCTTCACATACGGTGGCGGCGAATCATCATTTGGTGATGCAGCATTCCTAATAAAACACGGAGCAGAATATGTTGATCGTATCGTAAACCCTTTGAAAAATAATACTCCGTTGCGCATAAAACAATATCACGCGTTATTGATACAGAACTTTCGGTTGAAAAAAATTAAAGACAAAACCATCGGTTATAGTTTCATAACTTCAAATAACTTGAAAAAATTCAGGATAAACCATTCTGAACTCCGCCAAAGCACGAGCACACTTGCAGAAGTAAAAGAAGCTGATTTTGTTTTCATGCTTACAGAATTAGCGGATCAAGTGCGATGTGCATTCAGATCTCGAAAGGGTGTAGATGTATCTGTATTTGCGCGGGCGCTAGGTGGCGGTGGACACAAATCAGCAGCAGCATGTATACTCCCAAAAATCCCATTGAAAGAAGCCAACAATATGGTATTATCGATGTTACGAAAAAAATTATGATAGAGAGTATTATTTTCTAATTTTTTATTAGATAACTTTCGCTGTCTTCTTCATATATAGGACTAAACCCCGTCGATGAGAGAATTTCTGGTGTAAAATATCTTTGCTCTACAAGAAACATAGCGCCGCTGTGAGCTTTTTTCAGAGCACCTAACAATTCTCTTGCATGTACTGCTCCATAATTGTAAGAAAAAAAAGCATCATATTCAGGAATGAGATTCTGGAATTCTCTGATAAAAAAATTTGCATGTATTATCTGCGGTAACGTCTTGATTCTTCCATCGTTATGCATCCGTTCCAATTTTTTTCTGCTGTGCCTGACGAATTCTATATCATGCTCGACACCGCTAGCCCTATACCCGCTCATCGCGAACGCAGCTACTGGAAAACCGAGCCCCGATCCTATATCAAGGACTCGCATCCCCTTTCGTCCCTCTTTTTCTAAAAATTCCAGTATTTTTTCCATGTCATATGGATACGTCTCATGATGTTGACTGGTCTCTGCCATCGAAACATTCACGTTTATTCCTGGTTCTATGGATATTATATAATTATAAAGAGATTCTAATTTTTTTATATTCATCTTTCCCTTGTTAAGCACAGTTTAGAAACTTTTATGTATTTTTAACTCTGCCGATTACCTTATAAACCTTACATGGCTCCTTTTGGTAAACTTTTTAATTTAGAAGGCTTGCTTTTACCATATGAAACATGTTAAGGTGACTCTCGATAATGAAATGATTGAAGGGATTCTTGTCAAAGAAGACGATAAGCACGTTGTCATAAAATTATCCAACGGATATAATATCGGAGTATCCAGAAGAAGCATAATAAAGATAGAGGAAATACAATCATATAAAGAACTAAAGGCCGAACGGTCCTCTGAATCAGTCCATGAAAAGATCGCCCATGATTCCTCTCTTCCTAAGGTCCTCATATTGCATACTGGAGGAACTATCGCTTCAAAAGTCGATTATAGGACTGGGGCAACGTATCCGACGTTCTCTCCGAAGGATTTGGAAGATATGTTCCCTGAACTGCGCGATCTTGCTCAAATTGACAGTAAATTATTCCGCTCGATGTGGTCCGAGGATATAAGATTTGCACATTATAATCTTTTAGCGAAAGAGATAGCATCAGAACTTGAGAAGGACCCGTCAATCAAAGGGATAATCATAGGTCACGGCACAGACACTATACATTACACTTCAGCCGCGCTCGGTTTCGTATTCGAGCATCTTCCAGTTCCTGTCGTAATAGTCGGTTCCCAAAGGAGTTCTGATCGTGGAAGTTCTGACGCCGCTATGAATCTTGTGAGCGCTGTATCATTCATAGCCAACACTTCACTGAAAGGCGTCTTCATATGCATGCACGAGAACATGAGTGACGAGAAATGCATAGTTTTGAATGGTTTCAACGCGAAAAAACTCCATTCGAGTAGGAGAGATACATTCAAACAGGTTAATGGTGCGCCGATTGCAAGAGTAGATTATGCCACCAAATCTATAGAATATATTTCAGAATACCCTGAAACATCGCTCAACAGTCCAGGAAAATTAAAGATTCTTCCGTTCAACGAGAACCTTCATGTAGGAATATCATATGCCCATCCTAATATGTTCGCCGCCGAACTCGAACATTTCCTTAAAGGATATGAAGGGCTGATACTTGTAGGCACGGGCCTTACTAATTTTCCGATCAACGAAATAGACGAACATACAAAAGAGAATACTAAAATAAAGAACATCCTGTCTGAGCTAGCCAAAAAGATCCCTGTGGTGATGACGCTGCAGACAGTCTATGGTAGAGTGAACATGAACGTCTATACGACAGGGAGAGATCTGCAGGAACTGGGGATACTTGGGAATTATTCTTCACTCATCACAGAAACAGCATTCATCAAACTTGCATGGCTTCTTTCGCAGAAACTTGACCCGAAAGAGTATTTCATGAAAAATTTAAGAGGAGAGTTTTCAAACACATCACTTGATGAGGAGTGATTGACGTCATTCGGGTTGCCCATGATAATAAAAAAAGTCTTACTAGCGACAAAACAGACGGCCCTTGAATATTATAGGCAAAGTTATGATTCTCCGCAGGACGTAATACCAAGGAAGCTTCTTTCGCTCAAGAAAAAAGAGCATGAAGAACACTACTTGTCTTTGAATCTTATACGAGAGGTCTTGAAGAAATATGACATCTCTTACAAGACAGTATATATGCCATACGCCGCCCATGAAGAATTTCTCGATAATGATTTGATAATCTCCGTTGGTGGAGATGGAACTGTTCTTAATACGGCAAGATTCATACGGGATAAAACTCCACTTCTTGCAGTAAAATCTGAGAAGGATAGCGCGGGCGTCCTATGCACTCTTAGTGCACGTGACTTCGAAAAGGCGTTGAAGAGTATCTTTCTAGATGACTTCAAGATGCAATCATGGACGAGAGCCGAAGGCAAATTTGGAAATAAGATAGATATAGCCTTGAACGAGATCGCTATAGGAACAAAACATTTTAACGGCCTTGCGCATTACGAGATACGATTAGGCGGAAAATCTGAGAGACAGAGAAGCAGTAAAATAATAGTCGCCACAGGCACGGGTTCGACTGGGTGGTATGCAAACATCCCTTACTCTGAAAAAAGGTTTTCACCTGAAGCAAAAGAACTCAAGTATCTAGTATCTGAACATATAAAGAAACATAAGTATTCCATGGTGCAGGGTTCAATAGGCCCCGGACAGACTATGGAGATAACGTCTCTCATGGACGTTGATGGGACGATAAATTTCGATGGTGACAAGAACAGGAGGATGTATCCTTTCCCTATTGGTAAGAAGCTCCGCATAAAGATTTCTGACAGTCCATTGAAAGTGATTATACCGAAGATATAGTCATTCAGTTGCTATTATGCGCGGGATTGCTTTAGATATTTAATGATAATCTATTTAAATCGTGTTCTATTTTAAATAATATGGATTATGAAAAGATTGGACTCAAAGCTGGACTTGAAATCCACCAGCAATTAGATGGCAAGAAGCTTTTCTGTTCATGCCCTAATATCATAAGGGATGACGCTCCAGATTTTACAATCAGAAGAACGCTCAGGGCGTCTGCTGGAGAGACTGGGGAGATAGATGTCGCTGCCCAATCAGAGATGGATAAGAAAAAATATTTCATATACGAAGCATATAACGACACATCATGTGAGGTCGAGCTCGACGAATGCCCTCCACAGCCTTTAAATTCTGAAGCGCTTAACGTCACACTGCAATTCTCTATAATGACTGAAGCTAAGATTGTCGACCAAGTCCACGTGATGAGAAAGACTGTAGTTGACGGTTCGAACACAAGCGGATTCCAAAGGACGGCGCTCATCGCAAGAAACGGCGCGATGGATGTAGAATTAAAATCTGGCGAGCATCTGAAGATAAAGATAGATACTATATGTCTTGAAGAGGATGCCGCACGTATAATAAAACGTGACTCCGATTTCGACGTGTATAGGCTTGATAGGTTAGGAATTCCACTCATCGAGATAGCGACTGGTCCAGACATGCACACTCCACAGCAGGTCAAAGAGGTTGCAGGATATATTGGAATGCTTCTTCGAAGTACGGGAAAAGTAAAACGTGGACTAGGAACTATAAGGCAGGACGTCAATATATCTGTAGCTGGTGGCGAAAGAGCCGAGATAAAAGGCGTCCAAGACTTGAGGATGATCGATAAAGTAGTAGAACTTGAGGCGTTAAGACAATCTAATATGATAAATCTAAGAGATGAGATTATATCTAAGGGAATCAAGCTATTACCATCTAAAAATATCGATGAATTCACATCAGAATTTTCATCATCGCAATCATTATCAGCTTTTTTGAAGAAAGGAATTGATTCAGGATTGAAAGTATACGGGAAGGCTTATCCATCATTCAAAGGAATATTAGGATACGAAGTGAATCCTGGAAGAAGGTTCGGAACAGAACTAAGCGACCGCATAAAGACGCTCGGACTGAACGGATTGATACATACCGATGAGAACCTTGAAAAGTATGGCTTACAAGATGTTGTACTGCACATCTACCACACGCTCGGGCTTGCTGAGAGTGACGGGATAATATTCATACTTGGTTCAGAAGAAAAATGCAAACTTGCGTTCAGAAAGATTGACGAGACATTATCATATTTTATCAAGAACGGATTATCAAAAGAGGTAAGGAATGCAAAGGATGATGGGACGTCGACATTTTTACGACCGATGCCTGGAAGTTCAAGGATGTATCCTGAGACAGATGTACCGACGATAATCCCCGATATCTTCGGAATAGAGAAGCCCGAATTAATAAAAGACAAGACTGAAAGACTCGCCCACGAATATAATCTGCCAAAACAAGTCGCAAGAGAACTTGTGTTCGAGCCAGACTTCGAAAATTTTGTCAAGAAATACCTTCAGGTAAAACCCATAACGATTGCAGACAGCCTGACAAGGCTCCCAAAAGAACTCGAGACAAGATACAAGCTCGTGTATGATTTCGATGGAGATTTCTGGGACACTTTAT
>CAZFVG010000021.1:0-12463 GCA_964522135.1 uncultured Methanosarcinales archaeon
CCTCCGATAGGGTTAATTATAACCCAACCGGCGCGACATTCTATTTTCAGGTGATAGTCGGGATATATGTAGTACAGATAATATATATAATGACGATACTTGTCAATGGTATAAGGAACGGTTCTGACAGCCTTGCTTAAAGATATTTATTAGGAAGAAATCTGATAACAAGTACAACGTTCTATTTCATAATCGCCCTTATTGTGATGCTCATATTCAACATGGTTGCAGGACTTGTGATGGGAAACATCGGAACAGTCGCAGGATAAGAATCTTTTCTCTTGAAAAGATAAAAAATATAAACTGTCAACCATAATTTTTTCTTATGAAAATAATCAAAGGCGTACAGTCGAAATACTTTTGCGATGTAATTGATGGTAGGAAGAGATTCGAGATAAGGCTTGCCGACTTCAAATGCAAACCTGGAGATGTTCTCATATTGAGAGAGCAGAAACAGGGCTCTAAGAAGTTGACTGGAAGGAAGGTAGAACTCGAAATACTTTACAATATTAATACCAGGAACCTTTATAAATACTATTCTAAGAAGGACATCGACAAATATGGATTATTGATAATGGGAATCAGAAAAAGGTATAATTTCAAAAACTAAAACTCTGCAAAGGTTTATATACAACTTGTATCCGTGATTAGTCTTTATGTCAATAGTTTACTACGGTACAAATATCGCTGATGGAGTAATTATATCGTCGCAAGGCGTAATACTCTCGGAGATAGAAAAACGCTTATTGATTCTTCAGAAAATCTCTCCAAATATCCCTTCAGAGAAATTAGAGAATCTAGCATTGCATTTGTATGGCATAAGCCATAGAAGATATACTAATCCGGAGACAATCTACAACGTGCTAGTGAGCACTACTCTTGCTGGCGCAAGAGCGCAATCAATGGATAGTGTAGACGATAATTTCTTAGATAATCATCTGATACTTTCTTTAAACGTGCCGCAAAGATTATTTGAGAAATTTCAAATGGATGGGAGCATCGATAGCTATCTTGCTTCTAGAAGGTTGCCTATTGATGGATTGTTTGAATTGCACTTCAATCAAAGTCCAGAAAACATAGAGTTGATGGTGGCAGCATTCGATAATCGCGAAATTAAACCCAGACACTCATCATTAATGTAAGCTGACAGATATTCATATACGCTTCTAGAAACTTATGCTTTGGTCTTGGTGTACTGTCCTACGCAATGATTACATGGCTTTCCATCCATCGAGCATCTGTGTGTGCAGCATCCGAAATGTACAAACCCTTTGTGATGGTTGCATAGCACAAGATTATCCGGACTCTTCTCGAAATCTCCGCTGCATATCTTACAATTGTCCATAAACTCACCTCTAAGGTATACCTATAGATACCTGTATTTAAATTTTATTGAAAAAACTGAGAATAGATATATGGTTAATTTTTTATCGTCATTTTTTGGATGTATCCCATCAAAGAAGTTATTTCCTCTTCAGAAATTTTTCCTATAACTTTTTTTCCGCCAGAAAGATATTCCTTTACATTAAACATCGGTACGACGTTATACTTAAGCAATGTTGCGCCTATCCTCTGAGCGTCTGTTAGCAGATTATTATTTTTTGGGATAGTGACCATTGTGTGCGAGATCACTTCGGAGCCATGATATCTTTTGCCTATTGTGACTATGAATACATTATCCGATAAATTTTCGCATACAAGCGCCTTTCCCACTGGAATATTATCGCTTTCCCTCAGGCTTATCTCGTCTATGCTCATCGTTTAAAGGATTTTAATCAAATATTTAATTTTATCCTTTTTTTTAGGTATAGAAAATATCCCTGGGAAATAATATGGGACGGCTGAGATTTGAACTCAGGACATCTACGGCTTCAGCGTAGCACTCTCCCAGGCTGAGTTACCGTCCCATCTCTTGGGAAAATCAATTCTTGATTTATATAGGTTATGTTTTTTTCGATGCTCGATTCCGTCGTTCTGGTATGATATTTATGGGATTCATAGATATAGATTATCTGAATCTTACATAATAGTATTAATTATATTTGGATATAGAGTAATCTTTATAAACTAATCTTACAAGATAGTATAGATTTTTGTGTGGTAGGGTATAATTTAGATTCATTGATGCGAAAGACCAAGGATGAGCTAGTCATGATGCTCCTTGAAAAAGAGCAGATATCCATCCCCGTGTCGAAATTTTCTTCTGAACTTGGACCACTTGAATCAGTGGTAAAATATCTTAGAGATGAGAAAAAACTATCTATAAAAGAGATATCAGTGCGCTTGAACAGGAGCGATAGGACCATCTGGGCAACTTACTATTCTTCTAAGAGAATATCTTCAAGACTTATATCGCGTATTCGAAATGAGACGAGAATACCAATATCAATATTCTCAAAAGAAAAATCATCGATACTGGAAACTTTGGTCTATTATCTCCACCGATATATGAATATGAGATTCGTAGAGATAGCTCAAATTTTGAACAGGGATGTCCGCACGGTGTGGACGTGTTATTCTAGGTATATCAAAAAGAATCCAAATCAAAAGATTATGATAAATATGGAGGAGAAAAAATGAAACAGGTGAAAAGAATTTTTGAAGTATTACTGTTATCAGCATTGGTTCTGATATCAGCGGCGTATGCAGGAGCAGTCCAGGATTTGATTGCACTGCAGGGAAGCGCCAAAAATCTTGGCGTGAATATCAATAGTGGAAACATCACTATTGATATTTATGACCAGCCGTCAGGTGGCAGCTTGGTCTACAATGAGACGTTTACGAACGTCATATCGAGCGGATACTTCGACGTAGTCCTCGGACAATCGAACACGATGTCCCTTGAATATGGGAAGATATACTATCTCGACATGAGTATCAACGGGCAGAGTCTGAACTTCAGCGGCTCTCCAAGACAGATGTTCGAATCAGGGAACGGACTTGTCGGAGGGCAATTCATAAAATCTGGTGCTGTGAACAGCACGAGCATCGCTGACGGCTCTATAATGGATGTCGATATATCCGGAAGCGCTTCGATTGCAAAATCAAAGATATCATCGTCAAGCACTTGGGCAGAATCTGATATACCTAGCCTTTCATCTGGTTGGTCGGGCACTGTCGATTACTCACGGATCGCTAACGCAGGTTCATTGAATATCAACAATTCGAACTATCTACAAGGACATCCAGCATCTGACTTTTTGAACAACGATTCATCATTGCAGTCTAAGATTACCTCCATAAATACGACTAGCAATATACTATCGCTTGGCTTCAATACGACGACACAACTGAATACATTATATTATTCAGCAGGCAACCCTTCAGGATATGTAGCGACTGGTGTTGCTGTCTTGACAAATTTCTATAACAAGACAGATGCAGACGCACGTTACCTTCAATTAACAGACCAAAGATTCAACGATACCTCTATCGTAAATACAGCGAATACGAATGCGATTCAGGCGAATACTACAGCAACGCAAGCGAACACCACAGCAACATCGGCGCTCAATACAGCGAACGGCAAGGCAAGCCCTGCAAGTTGCGCCTCGGGTCAGGTCGTCCAGAATACTACGACTGGCGGTGTACAATGTGTGACAGCATCAACCGGGACTGTGACTTCGATAAACGCCACAGCTCCAGGATTGACAGGTGGATTCATAACGACGACGGGAAGCATCGCTCTAAACACTACGTATACAGATACATTGTATCTGGGGATATCAGATCAGAGATATAACGATACTGCAAAGATTAATGGCGTAAACACATCGGCCAACATGTTAGCGCTAGGTTTCAACACGACAACTCAGCTGAATAACTTGTATTACGCGAGTAATAACCCGAGTAATTACATAACAGCAGGCATAACGGTATTGACAAATTTCTATAATAAGACAGATACTGATGTGAGATACGGCGGGAAGGCAGCGACAAACGTATGGTCAGGAAATAATGTCTTTACTGGAGAGACGACGTGTTTCGACGGGAACTCGACATGCTTCAACAGCACATCGAATGTGTGGTCAAGCAACGACACGTGGAACATCACAGGACTGATGCTCGGATATAACACGACGGCTCAACTTGATGCGAAATACTTGCTCATCACTGACCAAAGGTATAACGACACAGCGCTCGCTAACACTGCTAACACTAATGCAGTCCAAGCGAACACTACTGCTAATGGTAAAGCTGGCCCAGCAAATTGCGGTTCTGGCCAAGTTGCTCAGAATACTACGACTGGCGGTGTACAATGTGTGAACTCTTCTGGTATAGCTCCGATAGGAATTAACGGCGCAATACAATACAGCAATAATGGCGTGACGAGCGGATCAACAAAAGCTACGATAAATTCGCAAGGGTTTATCCAATTAAGCAATTCGAGTGATCCTACGCCTCCAAATTCTGGAGCGGTGTTATTTTCTCAGGACAGAGGTAATGAGAGCATAATAAGTTATATGGATTCATCTGGCTATGACAAATTTGTCCAACCACATATTGCTTACGACGATATAGGATGGTACCAGCCTGCACACACATCTGTTGCTGCGACTGTGCCAATTGCAGTAGGTTTGACTGTTACGGCTCCAGTAGGAACTATAACAAATCCGGCTGTCGATGGCTCTAGCGTCAAGAATACGATGATATGGTCAGTCTCGACGAGCGCAGCAGTAATAAACTCCTATGCGGAATTCAAAGGAGCTGGACTCAATTGGCTTGGTGGAAACTCTTCTCTGCCGGCGGCTAACGGCGGGTACGAATTCGCTGCAAGATTCAACGTGCCGACTGTGGGAACTACAAACAACACTATCTGTATCGGGATGTTCAATTCGATAAATGCTTTCACGAACGTCCTGAACTGCTTTACTGGTGCGACTAATGTCAACAGCATCTTCGTTGGTGTGAACTCTTCGTTGAATGTTCCGCAGACAACTCTCAGGATATGGGCGGCTAATTCCACAACTCTTAATCAGATTGTGGATTGCGGAGCGAATTATCCGATAGGAAACATCACCGCAGGAACTACAGCGGTATATGAGATGACGATGCGTGTCCTGCCAAGTAATGCAGGAGCGAGTGTATACGTCGATAGATTAGACAATACTTCGATTCTGCCGTGCGTCGCCGCAATACCAAACGGCAAGATGCCATTAGGTACCGTACCGTTAACATGGCACTTGTGGAATCAGAATGGAGGATATGCCCTTGCAGTTACTATGGGTATGAACAAAGTGTATCTGGCTAGGGATTACTGATGATGAATAGATACGAATGATGGGATAAGAGAATGGACGAATAAAAGAAAAATATGTCATCGAGAAAGGATTCGGAAAGAGAATCGACTGGCAAGAGATTGTATACGCAGTGGAATATCAATAATAATGCAATAAGATTATTGATGCTCGCGATGCTGCTTATATTGCTCTCGACAAATGTTAGCGCGTTACTTGCGTCAGGCGGCTCTACATCGATGACTTCATCATTCGGAAAGATGGATATCAACGCGACTGGAGCTTCTGATACGAGTATTGGTGCATCATATATCGCATCTGGCGTCTTCTCTGGATCAGGAGTCTCTGGATATCTTGGATTCCACTCTGACACTCCCGGGCACGGCACGTTGAACGTAACATTAGTCTCTCCAGATGACAATAGCGGAACTATCAACAGCAGTATGACATTCGTGTTCGACGTTAATGCAAGCAATACACCTATAAACTGCTCACTATATCTTGATGGTGTAATTAACTCGACAGATTATAGCGTGTCCAACGGAAATAACGCGGTCAGCCTCGACAATTTAGGGATAGGCAATCATTACTGGAATGTTTCATGCTACGATAATGAGACATACTTTGTATCTACTTCAGTCCAGAATTTCACCGTCTTGCACTTTGAAGGCTTTGACGAAGGAAGTACAGACTTATCTCAAGTCGATATACATGCTGTACCAAACTTTACAGTATCGAAATCTGGATTAGGAAAGATATCCTTCTCTAGTGATACTGACCTTAGCGGTGGTGCGGACTTGGATAGCAACATCCAGATATCGGACAAGACGATACATATCAATAGCGCAGCGCTTCCGATGCTTAACAAATCAGCAACCCTGACTTTATCCAACGTGAATTATCAGAACATACTAATATTGAAGGACGGAGCGATATGCACATCGTGCAACATAATATCGAACTCCGGCGGAACATTAGTGTTCGGCGTAACGAGCTTCTCGACGTATGTCGTAACGAGCACGAGTACTCTTGGGGTGTTTGATGATACAGATACAGTAATAAAATTCGCTGGGAACCAAGTGTACTTCTATGCTAATTACACGAATACGACATCCGGCCAGCCAGTATCTGGAACATGTAACATAACGATAAATTCGTCAGCTGTGCAGAATATGGCGTATAACGCCAGCTCAAAGCTGTACTATTATAATACCTCATTCAATAATCCGGGAAGCCTTCCATTCAACGTAAGTTGCGCTCCATCTAATTCTGCATTCGATGCATTATCAGCCTCTGACGTAGCTGTAATAACTGTGTTCGATACTAGTAAATTCGCAAACATAAAAGCGGCAACCGTTAGCTCATCAAGCTATACGGGATCAGGGCCTACGGTATTGAACGCATCTGCAGGAAACCTTACTGAACTCACCACTCATCTGAATTTCAACACAGAGGCTTGGCAAGGATATTATGGAAGGGTCGTTGGACAGATAGTTTTGGACGATCCTAACGGAAATAATCTTTACAACTGGACGGCCGCAAGTCCTACAGGAAAGATATACGCTGTAAGAAGCATAAGCGTCGATTGGCCTAACGTCGGATGCGCGAATATCCCATCAATATCCCATGAAGATACCGCTTTAGGCATACATCCGACAGATGCAGACTCATTAGACAACACATTTTTCAATACAACGCCAATACCTGCATTCTATGTAGGAAGTATACTAATAAATTCGAGCAGGGATTGCTACGCAACAAAATTATATAATGCAACATCCCAGCCGGGCGACTTTACAGAGGTATTATTATCGGACAATAACCAGATGATATATACATCGCTGATAAGCCCTAACAGTCTAGGCTTCGACAATTCCGGACATGACTTCGAGATGATAGTTGGAGAGAATGGTCATTTAGGAGACACAGCACCTACTACATATTACTTCTATCTTGAGATGACATAGAATCTATTTTATTGTGTGAGATTGTTCAGGGTATTATCAGAATATTATTTTAGATTGTTATTTCTTGAGCCATTCGACTTCTTCTTTTTCCAGTTTGAAATATTCTTCAGCGTGTTCCTGGAAATCTTTTTTCGAATTCTTGAATATAGTCCTTATGTATGGCATGTTATTAACGGCTTCTTTTATTGATGTGTGGGTCTTGCCAGCTATCTTTTCTGCAACTGTCTTTCTTTTAGCATTCCTCTGGTTTGCCATCCATATCCGTAGGATCCTGTCTGTAGGCTTGTATGGGATGTATTGATTGTATTTATCCTTTTTTGATATGGCAACGCCAACTGATAAGAGATTATATATATAGACGTAATACCTATAATATTGCCATCTTCTTATCCTTCCAAAATATACATCAGCCATAGACATGTTTTCATATGCCTTGGCAAGATCCTCAGGCTTTGTATACTCTTTTGGCATGTTCTCGTCAAGCCATAAGAATATCTTATCTATATCCTCCTCGACCTTATCGAATGCTCCTATAGCGATATCTGGATTGGTAGTCTTTAGAACTTTCAGAAGGGCGCTTATTATTGATTCCTCACGCTCACGCTCTGATGTCGCCTCAACATCTTTTCTACTGATTGATTTTGTGCCTGATGTTATGTTTTCGAGATCGTTCAACGCTGCGCGAAGGTCTCCTTGCGAGACACGCGCAAGGTGTGATAGTGCTTCATCATCAAATTTTATCCCTTCTTTCTCGCATATTTTTTTTAGTTGGGACACCAGATCAAGTGCTGTTATAGCTTTGAATTCTATCATCACACTTCTTTTCCTTATGTCACTGAATTTCTGGTCCCACGGATCGTTTGCGGTGAGGATTATTGGGAATGGAGATTCTTCAATGATTTTACTGATTGTCGAGACGCCTCCGCGGTCTTCAGTTCCTGATAGGCCATCAATCTCGTCGATTAGAATCATCTTCCCTTTGCTGAAAAGTGACATCTGCCTGATTGCTGGGAGAACTTTCTGCTCGAGGCCTTCAGTGTTCCTTACGTCAGATGCATTCACCTCGATTATTTCTAAGTCCAATTCGTTTGCCAATGCATGGATAGTAGACGTTTTCCCTGTGCCTGATGGGCCGTATATTAGCAGGGCTTTCTTTGTCTTCCTCGAAGCATAACTATCTATATTTTCTTTGACCTCTTTGAGTGATTTGTCTTGACCTATAATCTCTTTTGTAGATTTAGGCTTATACTTATGCGTGAATGTCATAGAAATTGGAAGGGAAACTGTGTTTAAAAATATGACTAAATACTTCAAGAGACCTTTGATGAGTATGGATGTATAGTCCACTTAACATGCATCTTGATTATGCTTATTCTGTGCTCGAAAAAACCGTAAATTCAAGTGGTTTTCTGGATTTTCTGTGTGGACTTTATCTCCACATCGTTTATATATGATATACGCTTAGAGAGAGTATAATTGGTGGTGATATACATGAAAAAATCTATGAAAAATACTCCTTTGTTCATCGGCAGTATCCTTTTTATCATTGCGATTGCAGTGACGGCAGCATATGCTTTTCCTGGGCTTGATATAAAGACAATGCACATGAAAGGTTATGGAGAAAATTCTACATATAACGACACAGCTACAATTGATGCGCTCAAGAACAATAATTATAACGCATACCTAAGCGCACTCGATGCAAGATATCAGGCGTTCAGATCAAGCATAACACAGGATGTCTTCAGCAAGATGACTCAAGACTATCAGAACAAGACTGTAAAGATGCAGCAGATGCAGCTCGAACAATCACAGATAACTCAAGCCATTAAAGATAATAGTTATACTGAATGGCAGAGTGCGATAAAAAATCTTCCAAAAACTTCAACATTTGCTAGCAAGATAACAGCAGCAAATTTCGATACATACGTACAATTATACAATGCACAGCAGAGCAAGAATTGGACAGAAGTCAAAACATTGTCTAACGAACTCGGCATAAAAGGTATCGGCACAGGATTCGATCACATGTCTGGTGGCGGAAAAATGCCAAATAGACAGATAATCGGTCACTTCCGGAACCATAATGCCCCGGCTCAGAACAATAATCCTGCAGCGACGCAGAATTAGTTTTCAGGAGAACATCACTAGTCGGATACATCCCAAAATATAGTGGAGCCATAACAAAATGAAATCGATTAACACATTTTTTTTATTTTTATTAGGCATATTCATGATATCGTTAGTCGTCGGATGCTCTTCAAACACTCCGACAGCTTCATCTCAGAATCAGCCAATGATACCTAACCAACCATCCGTTCCTGGAAGACAGGAGAATAACCCTCCCGTCCCAACGGGTTCTCCTCCAGGAGGTTATAATAACACATTCGATAGACAGGTGATGATGCAAAATGCGATAGACGCATGCTCAGGCCTGAATGAGAACGATTCATGTCAAGTCACATTCGGAAATAGGACGATAAATGCGACATGCAGAAATTTCAATAATACACTATCATGCATGCCCGTAAGCGGTGGAAGGATGAGAGGGAACTACACTAGAGGAAACTATACCAAATATCAGAACGGCAGTAGCAATACTGGTAGTGGCCAATAAGTCATCAATAAACTGCTTAAAGATTTAATTTCGTAAAATTTATATTATTGCATTCTTCAAATCATTCATATTGTTCAATAAGCCTGAATCAAAGAACGGCCACTTCATAGTCATCACGCATTATAAAGATAGACAATTCTATTATGCTGATTCATCCGATGCTAAGATAAAGAGCGTTGATGAGGATAAGTTTTTTTTGCATTGTCGAACAATGCTTTGAATTCCAGCGCCTATCTTCTTGCGATATAGCCTAAGAAATAATACTTATTTATCATATTTTATGAACAGCCCAGCGATATATCCGTTGAGACTTGATGCGATGTATAATATTATCTTTCTCATTTAAAGCTTTCGAGGTATGTTACTCTTCTTTTGAATCCATTGATTTGTGCGAGTTTTGCGATAGCTTTATCGAACATACTTCCGTATTGCGCTGCCTTCTTTGGCCTTTGCGAATATTTCCCGAGATAGGGTTCTGCTGCCTTTCGAAGGATTAATTTACTACCGTCATCGTTTATCTTATATTTTATCGGTATTGATAATGCATATTTTATGAGTTTATCATCCATGAAGGGAGTGCTGAATGCAAAACCTGAAGCTTCTGGTATCGCAGTGTCTCTGAGCAAATCTCTGCCGTACATATGAACTAATCCATTATAGCATTCTTCATTTACAGGATTTTTTCTATGCCTATCATATCCAGCAAATATCTCTTCAGAGCCAAGCCCTGAGAAAAAAACTCGTTCATTTTTTGATATTGAATATGCAGCCATCTCTACAGAACCGACTTCTGTACTCACAACTGTTTGGATATCTGACGAATTGCATTCAGGAATATTTGCGAGTATCTTTCTTGTCTTCTTGATTATCGGCTCGATTTCTTTTAGTGTAAACAGTTTGTATTTGAATTCGTCATCACTAAGTTTCAAATGCCTTGCAATCTCTTTTGCTACAGATATATCTTCAGGCTCCTTAAAATTTCCGTCATGAAAGCCTACACTATAACACGTAAAGTTCACTTTTATTTTTTTGCAAATGGCTGCGATATAGCTCGAGTCAAGTCCGCCTGAAAAACATACTCCGACAGAATCGATTCCCTCGACACGCTCTTTTATCGCTTCATCGACCATTGAGCGAAGTTTTTTTGTGATTGCTTCTTCCGAATCTGTTAATTCATCCTTCGGATTGACCTTGAAAGTATTGATTATCTCAATCCACTTATCTTCCGAGATCAATTCTCCGTTCTTTATAAAAAATTCGGGCTTCATTATCCGACCATCCATCTATTATAGAGTTCGAATGCGCTTATATGTGCGTTCAGTCCTGTAAATTTCATGGACTCGAGGCTTATCTCTAATTCTACAGGTATGCTTATTGGAATTTTTGGATATACCTTTCGTATATAGTACATTAGAACTATCTTTGTCTCTTCCCCTTCAACTTGTATAGTGGCTGTTATGCCTTTGACTTTCTTATCGTTCCCGGCTACGCGTATTCGTATAGTCTTATATTCAGGATTTTTTATCACTATCTGTTCTTGATCTATATCAAATGATGCGTTGCTTGCATATCTGAACATTATATTCATACTCTCTCTGATAGGCTCCTTTACGGCATTCAGGTGTATCGCTTTTATCCTGTGACCATTTACCTTGTAGCTGGTAAGAGAGTCAATAAGTTCTTCCTCGAGGCTCTTTTTTATCATATCGATAGGGAATTTTAGAGCATTATATACTTTTCGAAAAGTCATCCCTTGCTTCTTCTTTGGATTAAAACTGTCATATTTTAGCCTTTATCCGGATCTTTTTTTGGACAAGTGTTCGAAAATTTAGAATAATAATAAAACTTATATATCTATCGATGCAAATATTTCTATGGTAAAATCTTATAAGCTATATCCGACTGCAAAATATTATTTGAAGTCGGTGAGAAGCCACAAGAAGCCATACTATGCCAAAATTCTTGGAAAGAAGATAATAATCTATCCTGACGTCATGTCTCCAAAATATGATTGGACCCCCAATTTTCATATTCAGAATATCCCGGACCAGAAAGGCAAATCCTGGCTAGAGATAGGATGTGGCTCTGGGGTATTATCGGTATTTGCAAGCTTGCAGGGTGCAGCCAGCATCACTGCTGTTGATATAAATCCGGCTGCTATAGAAAATACTGAACGGAATCTCAAATTGTATAATTGCAAGAATTATTCTGTATTCTATTCTAATGTATTCAGCAATGTGAAGGGTAAATTCGATACGATTGTTTTCGCAGCGCCTTACAACGGTTCAAAGCCTCGCGATATGCTAGAACACGCCCTTTCTGATTATAATTATAGAACATTGAAAATATTCTTCAGGGACGCATATAAATTCCTGAATAAAAATGGTACAATAATACTAGGATTTGCTGATATAGGCGATGTTAGACTCGTGGACAATCTTATAAAAAAATATGGTTATTCTATATATACATTGAAGAGCGCTGTACGCGTCATTGTAAAGAATCAGAAATACAATTGGACTGTTTTACTTTATATCTTAAAATATGGTTCGGCTCATGAACTAATAACAGAACTTGGAAAGAAAGTACGTGTCGATATACGTCTTAAAACAGCCTTCGGAATGCCTCTTAAGGGTGCATTA
>CAZFVG010000022.1:0-12104 GCA_964522135.1 uncultured Methanosarcinales archaeon
GATCTCTGCCTGCATTTGACTGCACGCCGTTAATCACAAGCGTTGGACTTCCTTGTACGCCATACTGTTGGTTCAGATCCTGCTGTATGTTGAATTGTGGGAACTGTCCGCTAAGCCATGTCGACTTGTCGTTCTTTAGTGCTGTGATGTTGTACTGCGCATCTGTTGCTGCGTAGCATGTATTCATAGCATTGACATCGACTCCTGTTTGCTGCTGGCATAACGTCGTATTAGTGTTAAGACCTTGCGCGCTGCTTGCATTCAAGAAGCATGCTAGGTATTTCAAATATACATCAGGCTGATTTTTCTGGATGCAGTATTGTCTTAAGTTCTCCTCAACTTCAGGAGCGAATGACTCGTGCATCGAGTAGTCTACGAATTTGACGCTGAAATCTACCTTACTTCCGAGTGCCCTGACTGCTGGCAGGATTCCTTTTTCTGCCTGTGTTCCGTATGGGCAATATGCCATGACGAACAATTCTACTTTTGGCTTATCAGTCTTAGGTACTACTGTAGGAGCTGCTGCTGCGGCTGGTGTGCTTGCTGCTTGCGCTTGTGTCATGTCTATTGCCTGTGGGAATAATAATTTTCCATCCTTTGTGGCGTATGAATTGTATTGCTTTCCTGCGACGGTCAAGTTCATAGCATATATGTTGCCTTCGTCAGTGATGCTGTCTACGCTGACAGACTGTCCCTGGACAAGGTTCGATATGTATGCCTGTGTCTTCGTCTTTATGTCTGCAGGTGAGAGTGTCTTTCCACTCACTGTTGTTCCTGGCGAACCGCCTGAGAATCCTCCTGTCGAGATTGACGCTATAAACAGTATCAACAACACGACGCTTACTATGCCAAGAGTCCATGTCGCAGTCTTATATGTCTGGTGCTTCTTATGCTGCTCATGCTCTATGTACATGTGCTTTTCATGCTTCTTATGTTTTTCAGAATCTTCCATTATATTTCACCCCAATAACTAACTTATGCTTAAAGACCTAGCTATACTTTATATATTTTGTGAAAATCTAGATATATCTGGAAGTGCCAAGGAATCGGCTTATTTGAAGAAGTGACTTCCCATGACAAGTATGTCTGCGCCTGCGGCTTCGCACTTTTTTGCTATATCATGATCGATGCCGCCATCTACAGCTATACTATATTTGTAGCCGTTTGATTTTTTCAATTCATGCAATTTCTTGATTTTAAGAAGGCTGTGCTCTATGAATTTCTGCCCTGGAAGGCCTGGATGGACTCCCATGACAAGTATTTCATCAACTTTATCTAGATGTTTTATGTCGCTGACTGGAGTTTCAGGATTTATGCTTATTCCTATGAATTTCTTGTTCTTCTTGATGAAAGAGACGGTCTTTTCGAAATCGCCTTTTATAGCTTCGTTATGAATTATGAACATGTCAGCGAGATCGAAGAATTCTTTTATGTATGTATTGTAATCTATCACCATAAGATGAGCCTCTCTCTTCTTTGCACATTTGACCTTGCGTATCATCGCTGAAGAATAAGATCTCTGGCTTACGAACGTCCCGTCTTCAATATCAAGGTGCAATATATCAAAATCCCTGTCTTTTCTTTTGAGTTCAGAATTTATCTTATCTATCATTATACTTTCAGAGACCCCTTTCTTCTTCGCCTCGAAATAGAACCCAAGTATTGATGCCGAGATGCGTGCCATAATATTGTAGAGAGTAAGTTCTTTATTAATTTTATTCTAAAAATTTATAAAACCAGTAATTAATAATCAATTAATATCGTTAATACAAAGGCAAAGGTGATTATTTTGAAGAAAGTAAATCATATTCTAGGATTCGTAGCATCAGACCACAGAGGTTTTCTGCTCAAGGAATACATCAAAAGAAAATTTCCATTTATAGACTTAGGAACATTCGATGACAAAAAGAAGGTTGATGAGGTAGATTACGCTAATAATCTTGTAAAGCACGTTTTGAAGGAGAGATCTACAGGCGTTCTTATATGCGGCTCAGGATTTGGGATGGATATCGCTGCGAACAGGCATAAGGGAATACGCGCGACACTATGCCACACCGTCAAGGACGCTAAATGGGCCCGTTATCATACCGATGCAAACATCCTTGTCTTGAGCGGCGAGTTCACAAAATTAACGGATGCTGAAAAGATAGTCAAGAAGTTCTACGATACAAAATTCTCACAGATAGACAGATACAAGAAAAGGATTAAAAAGATGGATAGATAATCTTTAACTATCATGCAGCATATAGCAATCCTAAATAAATCGCGAAAACTTCTTCAACTAATAACATCTGGAGAGAAGACTATAGAATCGCGATGGCTAGTTCATAAAAGCGCCCCATGGGATAAGGTAAAAATTGGTGAGACAATATATTTCAAAGAATCAGGCGAACCCGTAACTGTAAAGACAGTTGCAGGCGACGTAAAATATTTTCACCTACCAAACGAAAGCCTAAAAAAGTTATACGATGAGTATGGCACGAAGATAGGATTCACAAGTCTTGAACAATTAAAGAAGTACGCTTCTGGAAAAAAATATTGCGTCCTTGTCTTTCTAAAAAATGTTGAAGAGATTAAGCCTTTCGATATAGATAAATCAGGATTCGGAATAATGAGTGCATGGATTTGTATCGATGATGTGAAGAAATTGAAATTATAATCAGGTTATTTCCTTTTGCCGCCGAACATTTTGTTCAGGACTGCATCCATCTGAGCTTTCTGTTCTGGAGTGAGCTTCGTTATCCTGTTCCGAGGATCGCGTTCATACTTCTGAGATTTCTCTGGTTCATGAATAATTTTTTCTGTACTCTGATTACTCTCATGTTTTGCCTGACCATTGATGTCTTTCATCATATCGTCGACTTCTTTCAGGTTTGATGATTTGTCCTTGAACCTTATAACATCGGTGCAGGACTCGGCGATATTCTCTGCAGTGAGCCCGAATTTTTCAAATAACTCATCTGCTTTTCCAGATTCGCCGAATTGGTCTCTTATGCCGACACATTTTATCGGTATTTTTGACAATGATAGTGCCTCACATACGGCGCTTCCAAGTCCACCGTATATTGAATGCTCTTCAGCTGTGACGACGGCATGTGTTTTCTGTGCGTATTTCAATAATGAATCGGTATCGATGGGTTTTATTGTGTGCATGTTCATGACAGCGGCGTTTATTCCGCGCTCTTCGAGGATTTTTGCCGCCCTCAATGATTCTGGAACCATGAGGCCGCACGCGACTATCAAGACGTCGTGCCCTTCTTTTAGTATGTTTGCCTTCCCTAATTTGAAATCGCTATATTCATGGGTTATTATCTGCGATGGCTCTCTTGATAGTCTCAGATAACATGGACCTTTGATGTTCACTATTGCATCAAGCGCCTTCTGCGCTTCAAGAGCGTCTCCTGGAACTACGACTGTAAAATTTGGCATAGTCCTGAATAACGAAATGTCCTCTTCGCACATCTGTGTCACTCCGTCTTGTCCGACGCTGATTCCTGAATGGTGTCCGATCACCTTCACGTTGCTATTATTAATTGCAATAAATCTTATCTGTTCGTGCCCTCTCAAACAGAATGATGCGAAAGTGTTTGTTAACGGAATTTTTCCTTCAAGACCAAGGCCGTTCGCTATCCCGAACATGTCTTGCTCTGATATGCCGACTTGGATAAAACGTGCAGGATATTTCTCCGCGAAAGCTTTGACCCTGCTTGACTCCATCAAGTCTCCCGTCAAGACGACGATATCAGGGTTCTCAATTTCTGCGAGTCTCTTTCCATATCCATCCCTTGTAGCGATTTTTGATATCATTTGGTAGTTTATTTTTATTATAACATTTGTATCATTTCTTGTTATCCTTGCTTGATGTGTAATTTGTTATTGCCATGGCGAGTATTAGTACAGTGAATGCGTTTCCTATGAGTGCGTCCATCACTGTCAAAAATTTTGCATACCCCATAGGACATATATCCCCAAATCCAACGGTGAAGAATGTCGTGGCGCTAAAGTATGAATATTGCAAAAGCTCGCTAACTCTAAGTGGATCGCTCATGATAACGTCCCTTGTGATATTGACGTTATCGACGCATGAGCCGTATCTAAGATAACCGACCCCGAGCACCGTAACTCCCCAATATAATATACTCATTAAAACTATTATGAAAATCACTGATGATACATATCCTGTGACTATCTCCTTGAATTTCAATTCGTGGTGTATCAATCTGTTAATGTTTGCCCTTATGCGATAAATTAAAAATAATACTACATAGAATATGAGTACAAAAAACGATGCGATGACAACGTAATCAGGTACTGATTTCCTCAGCGATATAAGTACTATATTTATTATGAATATTATGAAAAACGTCGTGAAAAAGTGATTCAGTGCCACATTCCACAATCTTCCCAATAATCCTATATGCTCTTTTATCTTCCTGTTCGTCTCATCAATCTTTTTTATCATATTAATTCTCCCCTTATGGTTTTACCCCTACCAATAACGCTCTTCCTGAAAATTCTCCTTTAGTATATTTGTATGTCTTCAAACCATTTTTCCTCATCAGCGAAATCAATTCTTTGTGCGTCAATAACAACATTACATTTTTATCTATCTTATAGATTATTTTGTCTTTGTCGGCTATGAGATAATGAAAATTCATTATGGACAAATTGCCCTTTCTTTCTGCAACGTGCAGCCTTGCTATCTTTATATCTTCAGAATTGTATGTTGTCATATGATTGCTTCTCGTTTCCCAAGTTTTTTTCTCTATCCACGGTTCTATTAGAAGCACTCCGCCTGTGTTTAGATGTTCTGAAAAATTCTTGATGCTATTTTTCAACCCCTTGATGTCCGTTACGTATCCGATAGAGCTGAATAGACATGTCACAACATCATATTTTTCGTGCATATTGAATCTTCTCATGTCAGCGACCTTGAATGTAATTTTTGGCAGCCTCTTTTTCGCCTCGTTCAGGATTCCCTTATTGATATCTGTTCCCGTACATCTGTATATCTTCTGAAAATATTCTAGATGTTTTCCGCTTCCACATGCCACATCAAGAAGTTTTTTCCCGTTATTTCTTTTGAATTTTTTTATGACCTTCAGTACTTCATTAGATTCCTTCTTATAATCTTTCCACGAGTATAATAAGTCATAATATTTCGCGAGTTCGTTATACATTATCTCTTTTGTCATTCTAGTTCTCTTATCGCTCTCTCATATTCGTCTGTATTAGGGCATTTGCCGTGCCATTCTGATGTGTTTTCCATGAATGAGACGCCTTTGCCTTTTATTGTATGTGCAAGTATTATAGAATTTTTTCCCTTCTCGCTTAGTGATAGAGCATAATTATACGCATTCAATACTTCGATCATATCGTGTCCATCAACTTCGACTACCTCATACCCGAAACTCTTCAACTTATCCCTTAATGGCTCAAGATCCTTTATCTCAGAATTCGTGCCATCTAGTTGGACTTTGTTATTGTCGATTATTATTATCAGGTTTGATAACTTATATTTGTGTATAGTTGCAAAAGATTCCCAGACCTGACCTTCGTCAAGTTCCCCGTCGCCAAGCATGCAAAATACTCGCGCAGGATTATTATCAAGTCTTAAAGCAAACGCTTTTCCTGCGGCAATCGATAGACCTTGACCTAGACTTCCTGAACTCGTCTCCATGAGCGAGAACTTGCTCTTGTCTGGATGACCCTGCAGCCTTGAGCCGAGTTTTCGAAAATCGTCAAGTTCGCTTATGTCAAAATATCCTGACCTTGCAAGAACTGAATAATATATCGGTGTGCAATGCCCCTTGCTAAGTATAAACCTGTCCCTTCCATTATCGTCAGGGTTTTCCGGATTGTGATGCATCACGTTGAAGAATAACGCGACCACAAGTTCTGTCGCAGAGAAACTTCCGCCAATGTGCCCTGAACCTGCAGTATAGACCATATTCAATATGTCTTTGCGCACATCGCTGCATAGCGCATTTAGCTCATTCACATCTTCAATCATTTGCATGATAGAAAATAAAAATTATGGTTTATATAGTTGTTGGTCGCTTGAAGTCTACATTAACTTTATATATTATGATGCATAAAAGATGTCATGAAATATACTTACGGATACCTTCTTATTATATTCGTGGCACTACTGCTTTTACCATCTGTATATGCAGATTTAGGCCCTAAACCGACAGTAGATATAAGCGTATATTATAATAACCAGTTAGTGTCTGGACAATTCAATGCAGTAATGTTGCAATGTTATAAAAATGCCTCAGTCTCAAATGATTACACGACTTATCTTAGCGGAAAATCTTCATGTATGAGTCCTGAATGTCAAGGCTTATACAATTTAACCATTTCAGATAACGAATGTTATTGGGCGCCGTCAATGTTCGCGTGGGGTGGAGACTGCAGTAATGGCGTTTGCAATTTCCATTATTTTCCACCTTCAAGATTTAGATTAGGGATATATGTGCCATCGTTAGGTCAGATAATTACTACGCCGGCAATTGATAGACTGAATTTTGCAAGCACATATGACGTGCGAGTTAGTTCTGATGGAAAAACATCTATCAAAGAGACGACACCTATACTGACTCGTGATAGCGTTAAATCATTCATTCCAGCATTGATAATAACAATAATATTAGAGTTGATAGTTGCGTTGATATTCGCTCTCAGAAAAGGTTGGCCGAAAAAACTTTTGTGGTATGTATTTCTAGCAAACGTCATATCTCTGCCTATAGTCTGGTTTGTGATACCGTTATTCAGGATAAGTATAGTCTCATCTGGATGGTCTTTCATCCTTACATTAGTGTTATACGAGGCGTTTGCATTCATATTCGAAGCATACTTCTTATATTGGACAAATAAAGAATTTTTGGACTTGAAAAATGCATTTAAGCTAAGTGTCGTTATGAATCTAGTGAGCCTTGTACTCGGCGGAATATTATACGCTCTCATTATTCTCGCTGTTGGTTAGTCGCAGAGAAATTCTCTCAGTCAGAATTATTACTATATTAATTATTAGAATGTATAGAAAGTTGACGTATCTTTCCCATGTATAATTCCTTCATTTTTTCTATGTGATTCATATCGTTCGGATTGAATCCAAGCATATATGCGAAATCCATATCCTGACGTATAAGCGAGTTTACTATCGTGTCAAGAATGATGCTGTGGTCATTCAGGTGGGGCGCAATCCTGCCGGACACGATTTTTGAATGAGTATCTGTTATATACATATCTTCGTCCCTAAAATTTCTTCCGATGGCGACGTCAAAAATCTGATCGTCAGACGCTAAGACGATCTGGCCGCGATTGTATGCTAGAAGGTCGAATCCAGGCTTTAATTCTTTCAAGCTTTTCAGGACGTGTTCTCCAGGCATTCTGAAATTTTTTCTGTGGTTGTTCACTAACGTACTCTCTATAGTGTATCCTGCGCTATGCACATACAGATTTGTCGATACACAATCTACACTTCCGGAATCCACTTTAAGAAATCCTATGTGAAAGATTTCATTATCAAAATCCAGAACATCTCTTAATGATTCAGGATCCTTCAGCCATGAGCCGAACATTACTCTTCCTCGGAAAAACTCTTTATGGCCTCGTAATTCTCGACAATCAGTTTAGCCTTAGCCTTTCCGAACTGGAATGGGAACTGATCGTCCTCTTTCCTCTTAAGAATTATCATCTTATTTCCTTTGAATTCGCCGTATTCCACAACCATAGTATCACCCACTTTCCAGGATTATCCAGGATTTTAAAACTTAATGGAAAAAAATAAAATTAAATGTAAAAGGAATATAATCTACTTATAAGTAACAAAATATTTATAAATGCTTTGTCATTCTTATCTTTATGGAATGTGATCAATCTTTAACAGAATCTGTGTCGTTAGCATATAACAGTCACAACAGAGAACAAATCAAAGATTTTATAGAAGCTCTCCGTATAGCATACAAGAACGGCATACCTGACTTACGCATCCGAATGTCTATGGAAAGCGAAAAAGCAGCAGGGCTTTTAAGCAGCGTATACCTTGCACTCACAAACGATTTCGGACCAGTACTAGAATTACCATTCGGTGGACTCGGAGCAATTATAAAATCAAGTCCAAAAGGATTAGTATTCAAGGATCAACAATTACATTTCGCGACCATTTCTGGAAACGCACTACAAGCATCCGAGTTGAGAGGAACAGCATTTTACTTTGGACTTGCAACTAGAAGCTCGTTATGGTACGCTCGATGTTTTGATGATGCCGGAGCATTTGCTGAGTATAGGAATAGTGCGTTACGTGGCTCTGTCAATAAAGATCGTGCTCATTCATATTGTAAATTGTTCGATTTTGTCGCTATGAAATCTTATAATAAAGATGAAGCATTCTCGAATCCAGAATGTGTTTCAAAACATGTAGAAAAATTCATAAGAAGAAGGTGTTGAAAAGTTTCAAGAAATAAAGAAAATAAAAAATTATTGTACTCCTAATTTCTTTTCTGTCTCATGCACCATCAGTGTTGTTTTTACGACTGTGTCTGATGTTAAGCTTATGCTCTGGATTCCTGCTTCAACGACGAATCTTGCAAATTCTGGGTATGTGCTTGGAGCATCTCCGCATATTCCAATATATTTTCCTCTTTTGTTGCAAACGGCTATAACGCTTCTGATGAGTGTTTTTACTGCGTCATTTCTTTCATTGAAGACATGGCTTACGATTTCAGAATCTCTGTCGACTGCAAGTGTCATCTGTGTCAAATCGTTTGATCCGATGCTGAATCCGTCGAATATGTCCATGAATTGGTCTGCAAGTATTACATTGCTCGGAACTTCGCACATTGCATAGACTTTTAATCCATCCTGTCCTCGGACTAGCCCATTGTCTGCCATGATTTTGAGGACTTTGTTTCCTTCTTCAATGGTTCGGCACATTGGGATCATTATTATTATATTTTTTAGGCCGAATTCATTTCTGACTTTTAGTAAGGCTTCGCATTCCATCTCGAATCCTTTCACGTATTTTGGATCGTAGTATCTTGCCGCGCCTCTCCATCCTATCATTGGGTTATCCTCTTTAGGCTCGAACTCTTTGCCGCCTATGAGGTTTGCGTATTCGTTCGATTTGAAATCGGACAATCTTACAATCACGGGTTTTGGATAGAATGCTCCTGCAATCATTCCGACTCCCTCTGCTAATTTTTCGACGTAGAATTGTCTCTTGTTCGGGTAGGCTGCTGTCAATTTTGCAATTTTTTGTTTTGCATCCTGATCTTTTAGTGTATCGTATCCTAAAAGCGCTAGAGGGTGAACAGCGATTGTATTGTTCAATACGAATTCCTCTCTTACAAGTCCTATTCCGTCATTTGGCAGGAAACTTAATTCAAACGCCTGGCTCGGATCTGCAACATTCATCATTATATGAGTCTTTGGTCTTGGGAATGATCCAAGATCTAGCGTATCGATGACGAATTGTAGCTGACCATCGTACACGAATCCTTCATCTCCCTGCGAACAATCAACAGTAATTCCCTGTCCTTGTCTTATCTTGTCTGTTCCTTCTGTTGTTCCAACGACGCACGGGATTCCTAATTCTCTTGATATGATTGCTGCGTGGCATGTCCTTCCGCCACGGTTTGTAACTATTGCTGAAGCTATTTTCATTATAGGCTCCCAGTCTGGATCAGTCATTTCAGTGACGAGTACCTCTCCTTTTTTGAAGAGTCCGATATCCTTGACGTTTTTGATTACGTTTGCTGTGCCTTTTCCTATTCTTGAGCCGACGCTCTTTCCCTTGACGATGATTGCTCCTTTCTCTTTTAGAGAATAAGTTATCATCTTTGTTGTGTCTTTTCTGCTCTGGACTGTCTCTGGCCTTGCCTGGACGATGAATAATTGTCCTAACTGGCCGTCTTTTGCCCACTCCATATCCATAGGCTTCAAATGTCCCGCTTTCCATGAGTAATGATCTTCAATTGCGCACGCCCATCTTGCAAGATTAAGTACTTCTTCGTCTGTTAGGCAGAATTTTGCCCTGTCCTCTTCTGGAACAGAAATATTTTTTGTAGGTTTTGTTCCCTGCAAATCGTATACTAATTTTACCTGTTTTGACCCGACATTCTTTGAGATGATTGGCTTGAATCCCTGTTTTAGCGTAGGTTTATAGACGTAGAATTCGTCTGGATTGACAGCGCCTAAAACAATATTCTCTCCAAGTCCGTATGATCCTGTGACGAGTACTGCATCCCTGAATCCTGATTCTGTGTCGATTGAGAACATAACTCCTGAACATGCTAAGTCTGATCGGACCATTTTTTGGACGCCGATTGATAACGCTATCGAGAAGTGGTCGAATTTTTTATCTACTCTATATGATATTGCCCTATTCGTGAATAATGACGCGATGCATTTCTTGCATGCCTCAAGCACTTGAGAATCTCCTTTTATGTTTAGGTATGATTCTTGTTGTCCTGCAAAGCTTGCATCTGGTAAGTCTTCAGCTGTCGCCGAACTTCTTATTGCAACATCTGTGTCGCTTCTGTCTTTGTTGTATGCGCCGCATAAATCCCTATACGCTAATAAAATTGACGTCTTAAGCTCTTGTGGAAATTCTGCTTTAAGGATTGTCTCTCTGACTTTATGTCCTCTCTCTGAAAGGTTTGCCATGTCTTCAGTATTCAAGTCCGAAAGTATCTCTTTAATCTGCTGTTTTATCCCTGCCTTTTCAAGAAAGTATCTGTACGCGTACGCTGTTACGGCAAATCCGTTTGGAATCCTTATCCCTCTCGGTGTCAAGTTTGTATACATCTCTCCGAGTGATGCGTTTTTTCCGCCGACGTACGGTACGTCTTCGTTGCTTAATTGGTCGAACCATAGAATGAACATATTTGACTTATCCACATCAATCACCTTTTTTATTTAACATAACGCCTAGCTTCTACCAAGGTATTATTATTGGACTCAAAAGAAAAAGATACTCACCCCTTTTTCCCGAGTCCGTAATCGTCACTGTATAATATATGATACTTTACCTCAATTTCCATCCAGAAGTTTATAAAAGTTTGTTATTATTATAGAGTTGAGATAAACCGCTGCCTCATTCCTTATCAGAATCGATTTTCGGCGATTGTCTTCTTGTCTCAAGATAATCTTTCAACTCTTTTCTTGTGACGAACATAGTAGGACTCCACATGGCAAGATATTTCTCTATGACTTTCACGTCTGTTTTGCTTGCGACGTTGTCCATCTCTGTGTCAAATAGCATTATCTTCTCAGAAAAATCGTTTGCGCTCCTTTTCAATTCCAAAAGATCGTCATTAAATCCTCGAAGCTCCTTTCCGAATGAGCGCTCAGAATCTATGAGGTTCTCGTCCGTCAGCTGGATCTTCTTTCTTAGGTTTCCATATCTCTCTTCAAGCATCCTTAGTCTTCTGTCGAGATCGGAGACGATTGACGCTATCTGTGAGTATTCCCCATTCTGCGATTTGTCCTGCGGCTGTTGCATCGATTGCATATCTGCCGGCATTCCACCCTGCTGCTGCATCATTTCATCTGGCATGATTGTTTCAAGCGTTACCTATATATAAATATTTATGTAACCACTATCGCTAAAATTACTACTACTATCTTGCTTATGTTTTATTGATATGGTTTGAAAAATTTTGGGTTGACATATTCTAACTGTATCTCTTCAGGCAGTGTCTGACCAGGATTATACCCTTTCTTGAAGAATACCCTATGTGTATATGTGCATGGCTTGAATCCTTCGTCAACTTTATCTGCAATATCCCATTTGCCATCTCCGTCTAGATCTGTAAGGAGTGTGTATCCTAATTTTTCTTTTCCGCTTAAGTACTCCGGATGCAGGAATACGGTCTGGTTATACCTCGGTTCAGGGATTTCGCTGTTCTTTTTTGTAATTGTTTCCGTTTCATTTTTGGCGCATCCGCCAAGTAAAATTGCTGCGAGTGATGTATATGCAATCATTTTTTGTATTGTTTTCATTTTGTTTACCTCTTTGTTTTTAATTGTAGTTTAATTAACTACTTTTTAATAGTATATGATTCAAGTAATATTTAAATATTAGGTCTCCCTTAGGG
>CAZFVG010000023.1:0-12103 GCA_964522135.1 uncultured Methanosarcinales archaeon
ATTTGCAAGACCTAAAGAAGTCATAGAGATACTTGAACTTGCGGCGAAGCAAGATTTTCTTAAGGCTAAATCAAAATTACTTGACACGATGCTCAATTACGGGCTTTCGGGTCTCGATATAATAAAACAGATACAAAAAGAGATATGGAACTTAAAGATTGATGCCAATAACAAGCTTGAGATGGTCAAGGAATGTGGAGAATGCGAATTCAGGATGGTCGAAGGTTCTGATGAGTACCTTCAGTTGGAATCGATGCTTGCAAAGTTTGTCCTTATTAATTCTAAGTGATTACTATAGTCGAACTTCTAATTTTATTGTAGAACTTAAAAATAAAGAAATATAAAATAAAAATAATAAAAAAATCAGCTAATAGTTTAGCTGCCGTACTTGCCGTCGATGCTTCCTGTTGCTGTCAACTGCTGTGTCGTGTCTGTGTTGATATAATTGAAGGATATATCTGCACCGAATTTATCTCCGACATTTGCGGCTGTGACTCCTGCGCAAGTCCATTTCAACAAGAATGAAGCTCCATTTGGAATAACTGTTGCTGGTGTTATTGCCGCTCCATTGTATGTTCCAGACATTACAGGGTTATTACATGTTGTTCCTGTTGCTGGCGTCAATGTATAGTTTCCTAGTAATAATGGGAATGTTATTGACACTCCTTTATTGTTTCTGAACGCTATTTCTGCACTGTTTCCTGCTTTACTTACTACTGCGTTATCTACGTTTGGTAGTGGTGCAGGGAATGTTGTTCTCTCTGGTAAGAGTTTTTGTGGGCTGAGCACACCAAAGTATGCTAATGCACCTATTGCTGCTAGAACGACTACGATTGCCCATCCATAAGTCATCAAGAACTCCATGGCGGCTTGTCCTCTTTTATTCATATAAATTCACCTCATATGTTATTTTCATAAACAAAATCCGTAGTATACCTTTGACTATACTAATATATAAAGCTTTCGCTTGAACCCTCTATAGAATATCTCAGATATACCTTAATTTAGACCATAAAATATCATCAGCTTTAAATAATACCTCTCCAATATTCTACACAGGGAAAGTGGTGAGTGATAAGAGATGGTGAGGAGTTCTAGGCTTAGGATGAAGAGCCGAGCGCAGGTCAGTATAGAGTATCTGATAGTGTTCGGCGTAGCATTTATGATGACACTACCTTTGGTAGTAATATATGCTAAGCAGACGGTCAACGCTCAGGCTGATATAACTCAAGCCCAAACGTATAGCGTCGCAAGCAAAATTTCTGATTACGCTGAACAAGTATATTACATGGGCTCTCCCGCCCAGCGCACACTTTACATAAATTTTCCAGATGGCATAACTTCAGTATCGGTCCAGGGAAGCATGATTACTTTTAACATAACGACAAGCGATCTAAGCTATCAGATGGTGAAGGAGACAGCAGCAAATCTCACCGGCACAATAAAGAATTTCGAGGGACCTCACGTAATAGTTTTCCAGGCGATAAATAATTACGTAAATATTACAGACCAATAAATCATGTTTTCAAAAAAAAAATCACAAATAGCCATAGAATTCCTAATCCTATTAGCGATGAGTTTCTTTATAATAATAAGTTTTATGATAATAATAGTTTCAATATCCAAGACGAATGCCCGGATACAATCGTTCAGCGATATAGATGATCTTGGGAAAAGCCTTCAGCAGGAAGTGATGCTAGCTTCACAGCTCGAAGATGGATACATACGAAAGATAAACGTTCCGGTAACATTAAACGGGCTCGACTATAATATTTCGTATGGAGAATCTCCAAAAGAAGGATATATATTCTTAGGATTCAAGGATACCGAAGCCTATTATTTCATACCAAAAATACTTGGTAACATCACAAGAGGTGACAACTACATACGGAAAAATAACGGCATCCTAAACATCTCACAATCATAATATCATATTATAGTCAAAAACGCAAATGAAACATAAACAATCAAGAAGGACTGGACAGGTATGGACGATGGATTTCATACTAGGTCTTATTATGTTCATATTCCTCGCGTTAGTTGCCGTAAGACTCCTTACAACGACATATGATTCTGGAGATTATGGAAGGCTGTATCGTGAAGCAGTATATTTTTCAGACAATATAGTCTCTTCAGGATATCCTGGAAACTGGACGACAGGATTGGTTATGCTTCCAGGCGTGGTTGATGACTCGAGACTCAACGTGTCGAAGCTCCAGCAATTTTCTCAGATGGACTATTATGCCACCAAGTCCCTGTTCCACATCACGAGCGATTATATATTCTTCATCCAGAATGCGACATCTACCATGAACATGAGCCGCTGCGTATATGGATACAATATATTAGTATCTTCGAACTGCAGTTTCGACATAAACACAGTCTCTCACAAGAATCTAGTCAGGATTGATAGGATTGTAGCTTATAACTCGACATTAGTCAGGATGGTGATTTATGCCTGGAATTAATCTCAGTAAAATACCGAGAAGTGTGTCAAGAAGTGTAACTAGGGGATTATCCAAGAGATTTAGAAAGAGAGGAATATTCTACACCATAGATGCACTCCTTGCATCGATGCTTCTTGTAGCCGCAGTACTAATGATATTTTATGCATATCATCAGAACGAGTCATCTATAGATGAAAGAAATTTCATCTCAGAAGATATATTGAACGCGCTATCCACAATAAAAATATCCGAAGTCAACAACTCATTCATCGCACAAGAATACGCTAACGGAAACATAACTGATATGAATAACACAATAATAGACCAAATCGGCGAATATTGGGCATTGAATGAAACCTCTAAAGCGAAATCTCTTTTTGACAGCGTGGTCAATTCATCTTTGCCTAAAGACATCGGCGCCCGCGTGACGCTTGATGATGAATTGATATCTGAGACAAACGTTTCATCCATGAAGGATTCCGTCGTCTTCAATAGGATGATATCCGGAATCGCACAGGGAAAACCTATAACCGGATCCTCAGGAACATCATACTTGAAAAAAATCAGGAACAAGAAGACATCATCATATTCTTATTTCGGAGGGTTTGTTGGCGAGGGAAACGTGACCGTACAGCTTCAGATGCTATCAGACTTCAATAGCTCAAGACTCGAGGATATATACCTTAAAGCAGAGATACCCGGCACGTTTATCCTGAAGATAAACAACCAGCAATGTGGCGGTTCATATTCCGGATCCTCAGGTTCTGTTTCTGTATGGGATATAAGTTCATGCAATGCTTCATTAACTTCCGGAACAAATAATATTAATCTCATATTCACATCATCTCTGAACACCTCATACGTGTCTGGAGGATTTTTCAGGGCAGTATATACGACAGACACCCTTATCGAGAATACGACGCCAGGATATTTCAGGTATTATTTTCCAGATGTCCGCGGTTTCATAAACTTCTATGATACAATTTCTGTACAGGGAAACATCGTCAATTGGACACTGAACCTTTCGTTCTTTAATCCATACCAGACATTCTTTACATTCGGGAACGAAACGTTGTTCATAACATCAGGCAATAATTCCGTGAATCAGACTGTAATCTATACTCGAACTAACCAACTTCTTGCTCAATCACCTATTCCTATACGTATTGCTGTGACAAATTTCTCAAATATAACGACGACGATTTACGGATTGCCAGCCGACACTTTCATAGTCACAGACACATCGGGAAGTATGGCGGATTGTATAGGCACTGCACTTTCATGTTCGTATCTTTATGAGAAAGTAAAGAACGGACCGTATCTTCCGGAATCATGCACAGTATATGATGCCTCTTCATGTAACAAAAATCCTGACAATCCTTGTGGCGGGGCCCCTTTCTATAAAGGAAAGACATATTCCACATCTTGTAATTCATCAAAAATACAAGTGGCTATCAACGCTGATAACTCTTTTGTTGATACGATATTTGCAGCGTCATTGCTGCATCGTGTAGGACTCGTTGATTTTGATACGAGTGCGAATTCAATAACTCCTTTGACGAACAATGCCGTAACATTACATAATAAGATAAACAGTTATTCTCCTGGAGGTTCTACATGTACGTGCTGCGGTATAAATGCCGCAAGAAACAATCTGACAGTTTCAGGAAACAAGAAATTCATGATAGTTCTCAGTGATGGTGATGCAAATATATGTTGTAAAAACCTTAATGATACTGTAGGAACTGGAAGTAGTTCAGGATGTACTGGAGGAGCAAAAGATCCTCTAAACTGGTCTATACTTGCAGGTCAGACGGCGTGCCAGAATAATATTACGGTATTCACGATAGGTTTTGGCACTGACATGTCCGCATCAGGAATAGACACTTTACGTAAAACTGCATGTAATACCTCGTTATATTATAACGCCACAGACACTGCCGGACTTCAGGCAGTTTTCAATAATATCAGCCAGCAGATACTCATCGCTGCGAACTTTTCTTCGCAGACCGTTACCGTTCAAGGAAATTTTTCTCCTTCAAAATTATACGGCACGTCGTACATCGATGTAAATTACATCCCTGTTCAAGACGCGTCTGAGCAGGGAAAGATATCTATAATCTCAGAAACTTCACAGTTCGGCTCATGCAACGCTTCGATATTTATCCCTCCGGGAGTCTCTGTCCAGGACGCATACGTAACGTCTTATTCCAGCAATCATTGGACAGAATATCTCTCAGTCAACAATATATCAGTATTCAATCTGACATCTTACGGAATAAATTATGCCTTGCTAGGAGACCCGTTCATAATACAGGTCCCATCAATAACGCTTCAGCCGGGCGCATATAATAACATAAGTCTTGTTGTAGGGGATTCTCCGACAAATCTTTCAGCATGCTCTCCGAATAATACACTGATATATACTGCGCTCATAAACGTCTCCACATCAAGGACTGATGCATTATCGAATGTGGTCGGTTGCATGTGGACTATAAAATCATCGTCGGGTTCGACGTTCAATATGACCATTCCTCAGAGCTATGTTGGGAGTAGGACGTGCTCGTATAATGGAAATAACATAACATATGATCCGAACGATGTATATGATGTGTCAGTCTATAACATGCTCAAGCAATTGGATTATTCCAATACAGGTCAGATATTTTTTGACCTAAACCAAAACGATCTCGAGATAATACTCTTGACGACAGGTCAGGTCCAGTATATGTGGGGGCCTTCTGTATTGAAGATGGAGGTATGGAAATGAAGATATCCTTATTCTTCTCTAAGAAAGGCTTCACTTATCTTCTTGTTACAAGTTTAGCCGTCATAGTTATCTTAGGAATTTTCTTTGCCTCATCAGCATATAAGTATCAAGATCAAGAGCAATTATATCAAGTACGTATAAACGTCATGAATGATTTCGTGAAAAACCTAAATTATGATATCCACAGGGCGTCATACATAGCAGCTTACAGAACGATGCTTGCGCTCGAAGAGTATGTGACGTCTAACGGGGTATACTTGAACGATATAAACGCGTCTTTCAAGGAAACATTCTTCTACGGTACTATTAATGGAACTGATGCGGCACTCATGGAGAACTCAAGCTTTTCTGATTATCTCTCGAAAGTCGAACAGCTATCATCACAGACAGGGATAGTTGTGAATGCGACTGTGACGCAGATAACACTTTCACAGCCAGATCCGTGGTCTATAAATGTAAACATCTCGATGATGATATATATCAACGATTCGAAAAAAGTCGCTACATGGGTAATAAATAATTCATACGAAACGAATATTCCAATATATAATCTTAGAGACCCACTTTACAGCATGAACACTTTTAACAGGCTCCCGAATACTATACGCGTATCGAATACGACGATACTTGTGAACGGTTCTAATACGTCTGCTCTTCAGTATCTAATAAATAATTCATACTATCTCGCTTCGACATATGCTCCAAGTTTCCTTGATAGATTCGAAGGGAAAACATCACCCGACCAATACGGGATAGAGAGTATGGTCGATATACGTGCCTTATCCGATCAAGATATTGCCGTAAACCCTAATGCAGTCAAGATAGATTATATTTATTTCAATAATATCTCGACAGATAAGATTTGTAATGTTCAGAATATTCCTTCAGATAATTATTTTGTCATACCGTCAAATAGGATTTCGGTATATCAGATTTCAGGGCTTAATTATTCGTCGAGCTGTCCATAATCTTCGGTAAAAAAGCCTATGATATGGTGACGACGTGTATATATTTGAGAGTTGTAACAAAATTATATAAGTAGTCGAGGGGTAGTTTATAAAGATGACAAGCATAAAGACAGGTGTTGATAAGCTTGTAGAACTTATCTCCCAGAAGAAGAGGATAAGTGTCGATGAAGCATCAAAATCCTTAGGAGTAGGCAAAGACCTAATTCAGGAATGGGCAGAATTCTTAGAGGAAGAAGGCGTCGTTATGATAGAATACAAGCTATCCACTATCTGGATAAATGAAAAGAGGATAACGCGCGACGATGTAATAAACACTGCAAAAGAAGTAATGTCTGAAAAAGAGGCGTTCTCAAGAAAGATCGATGTCGCCATAACTTCGCTTGAGAAAGAGACGTTAGGGTTCGAGGATGTAAGAAGAGAATTCACAAACATACAGAGCCACATAAAGAGCGAGATAGATACTGTAAAGACGCAGCTGTCAGAACTCGAGCGTTATGATTCGCTCAAAAAAAATCTTGACAAAGAAGTTTTTGGAATAAGAGAAAAATATGGTGCTGCCGTCAAAGAGGCAGAAGACAAACTTCAGCTTCAGGCAAAAAAATATGACGAGTTAAAGACTTTAATATCAAAAGAGACAAAAAACGTCGACCAATATTCTATTCATATAGAGGACCTAAAAAAAGTCAGGCAGGATTATGAAAAGAGCATATCTTCGCTGAAATTATCGTTGAAGAATATAGAAGATACGTTAGCTAATTATAAGCGAAGCTTTGATGAATCATCAAGAAACATATCTCAATATAAAGAATCTCTCCGACGTCTTGATGTAGAGCTCTCGGCAAGAAAAGACAGCTCTCTTCTGAAGAAATTCGAGGACCTTAAATCGGGACAGAGCTCTCTTCTGAAGAACCAGCAGGATATAGCATCCGAGATAAAGACGAAGGCCGCAGGGTTCGATTCTTATTCCAACGTCAGCGAAAAAATACATAAGAGCTTCGAGGGTTTCTTCTCCAAGAACATAAACACCGAGAAATTGATCAACGAGATAGAGAAGGAGAAAGAAGATCTGATAAAAGAATTAGAGGAACTTAAGAAGAAAGTGTTGGTGTTTGATATAGTCAGAAAAAATGATTCTGTGAAATCGCAGATAAAAGAGATAGAGGATAGTATAAAGTCTCAGGAACTCAGACGGAAAGGCATAAAATCAAAGATAGAGAAATTAGTGTTGATGATAAAGGGAAATAAGTAATATGCTATTCACATAATATACATCCAAAATATTTATATTTTATAAACATGAAAAACGCAAAGAAAAAAAATACGAAAAACGCAAAGACAAAATCAGTACATAACGCAAGCCGAGAAAATAAGGATTCAAACAAGGTTGTTAAAAAAAATAAGGGTAAACACGCTGGTGCAATAGTTGTAGCTTCGGGAGAGGATAAAGGAATAATAGACAGGTATGAGTATCATTCTGAAAGGATTCCTATATCGATAACGATAGCGAAAAGACCTGGAGAATTTGTCCCTACATATGATCTTCAAATATCTGCGATAAGCAAATCGACTGAGATAATTCTTGAGAAGGTAAGGCTTGAACTCATACGACGCGTGAGTCTTGGTACAGAAGATATTGGAGATATAAAAAAGACCGATCTTGTAGAGGAGAAATTCAGCAAGCTTATCGATATTCTTATAGAGAAATATTTCCCTGATAGTGATCAGGATGCAGCAAATTTCTTGAGGTCATATTTGAAGATAAACAGTTTAGGGCTTGGAAATCTCGAACTGCTCATGAATGATGAGAACCTTGAAGAACTAGTCGTGAATTCTGCTGCAGAGCCTGTCTGGGTATACCATAAGATACATGGCTGGCTTAGGACAACTGTATTTTTGAAGAGCGAGGAGCAGACGAAGCATTTTGCAAGCATCATAGGAAGAAAGGTCGGAAGGCAGATAACTGTACTAAGCCCTCTTCTTGACGCACATCTTGATAGCGGAGACAGGGTGAATGCAACGCTCAGTCCAGTCTCGACGAATGGAAACACAATAACAATCAGGAAGTTCTCTAAGGATCCTTGGACTATAACAAAATTTCTTAAGACAAGAACTATCGATGCTGAAGCCGCAGCGCTCATATGGCTTGCGATACAATATGAGCTCTCGGCGATAATAGCCGGAGGGACAGCGTCAGGTAAGACGTCGGCATTGAATGTATTCAGTAATTTTTTCCCTCCAAATCAGAGAATAATAAGCATCGAGGATACGCGAGAGATAGTCCTGCCTCAGTTTCTTCATTGGGTACCGTTGAATACAACTCTGCCCAATGCCGAGGGCAAAGGAGAGATAAATATGGGAGATCTGCTTGTCAACAGCCTTAGGATGAGGCCGGACAGGATACTTGTAGGAGAGGTAAGAAGGAAGAGAGAGACAGAGACATTATTCGAGGCCATCCACACAGGTCATTCGGTCTATGCGACTTTCCACGCCAATAGTGCACGCGAGGTAGTCGAGAGATTGACTAACGCTCCTCTTGAGATACCAAAGATTATGATCCCTGCGATATCACTTATAATAGTCCAGTTCAGGAATAGACGAAACGGAAAGAGACGAACATTCCAGATAGCAGAGATACTTCCAGATGGCAACTCTAACGTCATAATGCAATACGACATAAAGAAGGACGAGCTCGTGAGAGTTAGCAAGTCCAAATCATTATACGATAATATATCATTGTTTACGGGCATGAATGCTTCAGATATAACGAAGGAATTGAATGAGAAGGTCAAGGTCCTGAACTATCTTGTAAAAAAAGATATAAGTGATGTAGACGGCGTAGGAAGGATAGTTGCAGAGTATTACACTAATAAAGGTGACTTGATGAAATATGTCGTTTCAGGAAAGGATTTCCCTCTAGCCTCTCAACTAGTGCTCGATACAAAACCATTAGAGAGGATGGAAACAGAGCCGGTGCATCATGATGACGAAAAGGATCCGAAACTCGCAGTTCCGGAGAAAAAATAATATGTCAAAAATTCCGGCAACAGTCAGCCGCTATCTCGTGCTCTATAAGTATATACTCTGATATGATTGTGATACTATGTCTCTATACTCTTATATCTCCCAAAAAATACCCGGACTAAAATCGAAGCTTAAGCAGGCAGCGATATTTCAGGAACCAGAAGAATATATAGAATCCACTTTCAAGACATCAGCATTCCTGTCGTTAGGGGTCTTTTTTGTATTTTTCTTCTTCACATTATCTTTATGGTCTATATTGATAATACCGCTTAGCACCCCGCTTCTCTTCATGTACTTTGTGAAATTTGTAGATGTGAAGATTGAGAAGATAAAAAAGAAGATTGATGAAGAGATAATATTCGCTGGAAGGTTTCTTATAATTGGCTTGGAATCGGGAGTTCCTATAGACAAAATATTCGAAGATATGGAGAAGAACTATGTATATATAGGATATTATTTTGGAGAGATACTGAATAAAGTATATCTAGGGACGAGTATGGATGACGCCATAAATGAGACGCTCAACATCTCACCATCACCCAATCTGCGTAGAATACTCTGGCAAGTCGTCAACTCCCTGAAAACAGGAACCGAGGTAGGAACAGCACTAAATTCAGTAATTGACCAAATAGTCCGAGAGCAAGCTATATCAGTACAAGAGTACGGTAAAAAGCTCAGTCCTCTTGCGATGTTTTATATGACTGTATCTATAATAATTCCTTCGCTCGGGATAACTATGCTTGTAATACTTGCAACATTCATAGGATTAAACATTACATTCCCATTTTTACTCGTGCTTGCAATACTTATAGGTTTTGTACAGTTCATGTTCCTGTCGATGATACGATCATCAAGACCCGCCATAAGCACGAATTAGATTAGTGATAAATTAAATTAATAATTATAAATTAAAATTATCCAATTATTGATTCACGAAAAAATACTCAAATGGTAAAGGCTATAACGAGCATAAAAGAAAAATTGAATCCTGATAAATTCAAGAACGAGTTATTGTCAGAACTAGATCCAAAACTATCATTTAAAGATGGTACTGGTGCACTCAAAGGAAAAATCAATGACTTCCTGAAATCTCATTTCAGCACCGAATCTTCAGACCAGTCTAAAAAACAGGACATAAAGAAAGTGGCCAGACAGATGCCTAAAGTATCCTCCAAGATAACAAGCCGGTTCGATGGAAAGAAAACCAAGCCAAGAAAACTTCCACAATTATTGAACGATCTCTCTTTAAAATTAGGTTACGAATCAAGTTCAAAAGAATTGCACAAGAGCGTCTTGAAGTATGACGCATATTTCTGCATTTTTATATCACTCATAGTAGCAGCGTTTGTAGTCGTGAACGGGAAATCACTTGATATATTCGTGACATTCCTTATAGGAATATGGACGCTATGTTACGCAGGACTCTATTTACTATCGATGCTATGTATATTCTGGTTCTTTGATTTAAGGATGTATCAGCACGTAAAACAGATTGAAGAGGCCCTTCCGGATTTTCTTCAATTAGCATCTGCAAATATTAGTGCAGGAATGACAGTTGATCGCGCATTATGGTATGCAGTCAGGCCTAAATTTGGGATACTCGCTGTCGAGATGGAAAGTGTTGCCAAAGCAACGATCGCTGGAGAGGAACTTGAAAAGGCTCTTGTAACTTTAGGCAGTAAGTATGATTCGAGGGTGCTTAAAGAGACGATAAATCTTATAGTCGAAGGGATAAGCAGTGGCGGTCAGATGGCAGAATTATTGAATAAACTATCTGGCAATATAAAAGAGACTCAGCTAATGAAAAAAGAGATAAGCGCAAGCGTCACGACATACGCAATATTCATTGGAATTGCGACGGTAATCGCCGCTCCGATACTCTTTGCCTTGAGTACGGAGCTTCTCACTATAATAAAGAAGATATTCTCATCCATTCATATTGATAACAGCGTTGGCGCGTCATCACTCTTCTCATTCAATTTCTCTGGCGAGAGTATTGCGATATCGACATTTAAGAACTTTGCAATATTAGTACTGATCATATCTTGATTCTTTTCAGCCGCGATAATCAGCGTCATAAGGAAAGGAAGCGTCAAGGACGGGATAAAATCTATACCATTATTCATAGTAGTATCTTTAATACTATACTTCTTATTTGTGGCGTTATTTTCTTCTCTTATGGGAAGCCTATTCTAGACAATATAATTTATAATATTTAGTTTTAAGAAATTACTCAGGCTGGATTATTCTGATATAGTTATATTCTATTAGGATTGTGTAATGCAATCAAATAAAAGAATGGAAACAAAAATATAAAAATAAATAAAAAATATTTCTTGACCTTACTGGCTTATGTGTCTTATTGTTATATCTTGAGATATGTGCTGAAGGTACACGTAGCTCAATTGTGCCTGTATAGGTACCTGTACGACTGTGTTGACTCCTGTAGTGTCTATTGTACAGTATAATGTCGTAGTTTCTTTTCCTGAAGAGTCTTTGAACAATCTTACGTATCCATTATCAAGTCCCTGGCATACGACTGGAACGCTTTTTCCTGCTACCTGAACGTTCGTGAATGTTACCTTTACCTTGCCACTGTCTGGGTTGCTATCCACATCATTACACTCTAGCTGGTCGTCCTTGAAGAAATTATCTCCAGTTCCGACATGAGCAATCGTCAAAGTGATGCTCATCTTGTTATTTCCCGCATATGCCTCTTTCAGAGATGTGACTTGTATAGGTGCTCCGCTGTTCTGCGGTGTTGTCTCTCCTTCTACTTGGCATATATCCTGATTGTTTATTGCCTGTTCAGCTGTATTTTTTATACATAACTGTGAAGCGACCTTTGTAGTGTATTTGTAACATACGTTCGCCCATATCTTCTGTTGGAGATCTCC
>CAZFVG010000024.1:0-11997 GCA_964522135.1 uncultured Methanosarcinales archaeon
CACAGAATGGATGATGCCTCGCTGAGCTTAGCGATAGATCAAGCACTGTTCCAGAATTCTATGAGTGATTTGAAATCAGGAAAAGAACCAGCCGCAATTCTTAGAACTTACCAATTTTCCAAACCAACAGTGGTGTTCGGCCATAATCAAAGCATTGATGGAAGGTATAGTACGAATCACTTCAAAGGAGAATTACATATTACTAAAAGAGATACGGGTGGAGGTCATATATTTTACAGTCCTCAGGATATAATGTTCAGTTTTATCGCTACAGACAATTTTTATGGAGACATGACTTTAGAAGAGAAATATAGATTTGTCAACGAGTTTGTGACAGAAGCGTTAAGAAATTGCGGATATCAAGCAGAAACTGGAAGAACATCCATACGTATAAATGGAAAGATAGTGGCAGGAACTGCAAGACAACGCGGTGGAATGAACAACTCCGTATCATTGCATCACGGAGGGATACTATATACTAGGTATGACGATACAATATTAAGTACATTAATGGCAAGACCTGACGAGATAGAACGTATAAGAAGACTCGTTACATCATTGCAGGAACATCGTGGAGACTATTTCAAGATACCAGAAGAGATAATAACAGCATTCAAGAAAGAGTACAAGACAATCGCCCATCCATTGACACAACAAGAAATGACGGCTGCAGAGAAATCAAGAAAGGAAACATACAATAATCATGATCACATCAAAGCAGGAGACAAAATAGAGGATATATGCTTAGTCGCATTAGAATACACAAAAGATAACGATAAAAAATAAAATCAATTCTTAGAACTGACATTCCTTGCAATCCATCTTGCATCTCTTGAACTCGCCGTATTTCATAGTCCACTCTTTGATTTTCTTTATTATCTCTATGAAATCATCGCCGCGCTTAGTTAGAGAGTACTCGGATTTTATCGGTACTGTTGATGAGTCGACTTTTTTTGTTATGACGCCCTCTTTTTCAAGTTCTTTAAGTCTTGTCGAGAGTATCTTTGGTGTGAGTTGGGGTAATTTGCTCTTGAGTTGATTGTATCGTTTCCATTTATTCTCGCCTTTGTACAGTTCAAGTAGTATTACGAGAGTCCATTTCTTTCCAACTAGATTTGATGCAGAATATACTGCGCAATTTTTATCCATCATTTCACCTAAGGATATAAACTATAACGTATTTATATAGCTATTGTTTTTTATACCTTATATACATAATATATCACAAAGATTAAATATAGTGCAGTACAAGTATTATGAAAGAGGTGAATATGTTGTTCGGAAAGAAGACAGCATTCTTTGAGGTAGAAGATTGGGAAAGAGACTATCTGAAGAAAAACCTTAAAGGCCTTAGTATAACTTTCTTCAATAAACCTCTTAGTCTTGATAACATATCAAAGGTTAAGAATATCGAAATTTTCGGAGTGTTCATATATTCGAAGATCACAAAAGATATTCTGGATAAACTCCCGAAACTTAAGATTATCGCAACGATGAGCACTGGATACGATCATATTGATATGAATGAATGCCGTTCAAGAGGCATAATAGTATGCAACGTCCCATTCTATGGAGAAAATACCGTTGCAGAACATACATTTGCGCTGATATTGAACCTTTCAAGAAAGATTACAGAATCCATCCATAGAACTCATAAGAACGACTTCACCGTCGATGGACTTAGAGGTTTTGACCTTAAGGGAAAAACTCTTGGGCTTATAGGTACTGGTCACATCGCGGCACACGTCGCACGGATAGCGAATGGCTTTGAGATGAACCTTCTAGGTTATGACATGAACCAAGACCAGGAATTGATACAGAAGTACGGCATGAAATATGTCGACTTAAACAACCTTCTGAAGAACTCGGACGTAATATCACTGCATCTCCCGTTGAACGATAAGACAAAACACATCATAAACAGTAAGAATATCTCTCTAATTAAACCAACATCATTACTTATCAACACGGCGCGCGGAGGACTCATCGAGACAGATGCACTGTTCAAGGCAATCAATGGAAAAAAGATCGCTGGTGCAGGACTCGATGTACTTGAAGAGGAGGCTGTGATAAAAGAAGAGAAGCAATTACTATCGCAAGAATTCAAAGCCAAATACGATCCTAACACGGTCCTAGAAGATCACATGCTATTAAGATTCGACAACGTTCTTATAACACCACATAACGCCTTCAATAGCGAAGAAGCGTTAAAAAGAATTCTAGATACGACCATAGATAACATAAACGCGTACAAGAAGAAGTCATCTGCCAATGTCGTGAAGTAAATTTATAAATAACTTCAGGTAAGTATAATCATGCATGAAACAGTATTCGCAAAAAAGATAATAGAAGAGGCAGAAAGGCACGGTACAGTAACAGAGATCAATCTTGAGATTGGAGAGCTGGCACCCGTTCCAACAGAAGAGCTAGTCGATTGCATAAAAGGAATCGTCACATGGAAAGTCAATTACAAAGAGACGCCAAGCAAAGTCGAGTGCGAATGCGGCTACGAAGGCAGACCGACAATCCTTGAAAGGGGTCACGATTATTTTTACATCGAATGCCCAAAATGCCATGAAATTCCAAACATTTTAGAAGGACAAGATATAAAAATAGTAAGCGTCAAGGTAAAATAAAATGTGTTTACTAGTTCCAGGAAAAATAATAAAGATAGAAAAAGACGAAGCGATAGTAGATTATGACATAGAAAAAAGAAAAGGAATGCTCCTAGACGAAGGTTATAACGTCGGCGACTACGTCATGATACAAGGAGGCATCATAGTCCAAAAAATTCCAGAAAAAGATGCACGCAGTGCTTTAGAATTGTATAAAAAGGCAATAGCTAATTCTGAATAATTCTAAAATAATTATACAACATGATTGGGTATAAGATTCCTGGACTGAATAGCTCTTATAGTATACTTCTTAAGATTATGGACCTGCTCATTATTTAATTTTTTTCCGGCGAATCCCCAATGTATAGCGACATGATCTCCTAATTTTATGTCTGGAAGCATTTTCCTATCATATACAACGGTTTTTTCATCAGGAACAAGGCTCAGAAGACCATCTTTCGTTTCCAATTGGTCCGTCTCCACAATCAATTTATCATCAACTATGTGTAATATTCTACCGGCACTCGGTCTGCAGTTATCCATGTTCTGGATTGTCGTCTTCACATGACCTGTTACATTTCCTACCCCGACGTACATCACATGGAATGCATGGTGAGGGAATGCACCTTTTGGCATATTTATTATAAGTTCATCGCCAAGGTTTTTTGGAAGTCCTCTCTGAACCAATCTCTCTACGAGTTCGCACATATCTTTCTCATTGAATTTGTCGAGCAGAGAATTTCCTATCCAGTAAGCTTCTACCACATCATGATCCAAGAAATCTTTTCCATGTTTCTCAGATATGAATTTGAGGTACGGGTAGAGTGCTTCAAATTTTTTGAATGACTCCCGTATCTTTTCAGCCAACTCTGCACTCCTATCCTCTCCAGTTATATATTTATAGAATAATTTTGAGCCTTCTGATGGTCCACAATAATTCAAAGCGTTCGTTATATAAGAAAATCTTCCTGCTAATTCATAGTCATCGCCATCATTAATATTAATATTTTTTTCCGGCATAATCACTCACCTACTCGCTCTCCAACAACTAATCTCACTAAGCTTCCGTAATATGCAATCAAAAGAACTCCTAGCAGAGTGAGGATTATTCCAAGAGCATCAAACAACGTAACAACATATCCATTCATCATCCAGCTCAATATAACTGTGACTGGCCCACCAAGAGTTAGTATGGCAGTCGCCTTGATCAGCGTCGTACCTTTCAGTCCGTTGTAAAAAGTAATCACATATAACAATAGCAATACAGAGCTTATGATTATCCAATAATATTGTCCTAAATTCATTGACCATATCATCGAGGATTTTCCTGTCGCGAACAGGAACAGCAATATAAAAAATGAACCAAAGAACATCCTTCCCCAGGCGACTATATTTCCAGATATATCTTTTGAAGCCTTGCTGAGAAGCTTTTTCGATAATAGATACTCGACGCTCCAAAATATTACCGATATTAACACCAATATAATTCCATCCGATAATTTTATATCAGGTCTTACCATGAAGTATGTTCCTATTAATAGCAGGATCGTTCCCATAACATTCTTCCATTCAAGTTTTTCTTTAAGGAATACTATTCCGAGTATCAATGCGTAAACAAATATTGTTTTCTGCAAGAAAGACGCTGCACTTCCTGTCGTCAATTGCAGTCCCCTAAAGAACAATAGGAAAGGTATTGAACCTCCAACAAGTCCTATGAGAGAAAGTTGTGTCCATTCTTTCCAGTCAAGCTTTTTTATATAGTTGAAATTCTTGTATAATATTATTATACAGAACAGTAGGACAGCAACAACAATATTTTTTGCGAATGTGAACACCGACGAATCAAATCCCTTGACCGCATAACTATTCAGAAATATCGATACTCCAGATATCACAGCTGTCAATAATATAAGATTCTGTCCATTCAAATTTTTCAAAGCCATTTTTTAACCTCAGCAGATATTGATTCTATATCCCCAGCCATAGGGATGCCAATAATCCGTATATTTTTCTCGATGCCTAACCCTTTCATCAATTTAAGGAAAAATCCCAAGTCGAAATCATGAAGACTAATAATGTTTCTTGACTTTAACTGATTAATGTCTGTTATAAGCATCGGCTTCTTTATATTTTTCACAACGTCAAGTATGGTTATATCGCCTTCTATATATAATAGATCATCGGGGTTCCTGCAATGGATTATCGTTGCATCCATATAGTTCGCAATCTTAAGAGCGAAATTATCTTCGGCGAGGTATTCATTTCCAAAAACGTATAGCGTCTTCATTGTGTATTCCTGTTCCGTGAAACTTCTAGTCTCATATACCTTTTTCATATATCGTCCCAATTTACTTCAAGGAAATGTGCGCTGCATGAGAAGCATGGGTCATAGCTTCTTATCAATTTCTCGACGTCCATTATTATGTCTTCTTTTTTCTTGTCTAGGACGGTAGGTACGTATTTTCTTATGTCTTCCTGCATGTTGAGCAGGTTCTGTGCTGTAGGCGTTATTATGTTTGCATATGTTATGTATCCTTTGTCATCAAGTATATATTCGTGCCAAAGCGTTCCTCTAGGTACTTCTATACATCCGACTCCTCTTCCTGCCTTCAATGGGATTTTTTCAAGCGGCTCATCCTGGATTTTCAATTTTGAGCATATGCTTATCGCATGATCCAGGCAATGTACTATCTCTATCGCTTGGGCGATATTATTATGGAATGGATTCTTTGACGGCAATTTCAATCCTGATTTTTCAAGTAGCTCTTGAGCGTTCGGACTCAATTGCTCGTGGTTGTTATTGAATCTTGCAAGGGCTCCGACAAAATATCTATGATCGCTCTTCACGACAAAATTTGCAGTAGAGCGCTCTTCATGGTATTCTGTTATGAACTTTTTATAATCCTTTTTCTTGAAACAAGTATTTCCTGAGCAGAATTCTCCGTCAAGCATTGCGTATTCATGATAATCTTTCAGCGAGAACCATTCTCCGGCTGTCTCTTCTTCAGGATATTTCAATTTGAAGAATAATTCACATGTCTTCACGGCATCATCCTTTGCGTTCTGGAGCTCTGTAGCAAGATTCTGCATATCTTCTTGCGTAGGAAGCTTCAGCCAGCCGCCAACCGTTGCAGAGACCGGATGCAAATCTCGCCCAGCAAGTATCGTCAATATTCCGTTTCCAGCTTTTATGAGTGTCAACGCCCTCTTCAATTCTTTCTTGTATTCTGGCGCCATCGCAAGCGCAGATTCGTATCCTAGATAATCCGGTAATGCCAAGAAATATAGGTGAGTGGCATGACTTCTAATTCGCTCTCCGAGCGTCAATAATTTTCGCAACTCTTTTGTCTGTTTAGATGACTCAAACCCCAAAGCATCCTCTATCGCCGTGATTGCCGCAATGACATGAGCAGAGCTGCATATCCCGCATATTCTAGACGTTATCTCATGTGCCTCAGTGTATTGTCTCCCTTTCACCAGGCCCTCGAAATATCTTGAACCCTCAACACTCGATAATTCGCACTTTGTTACTTCTCCATTCTTTATCTGTAAATCTAATTTTGCGTGCCCTTCTATTTTTGTGATGTGATTTAACGTTATGTCCTTATCCATGTGTCTCTCCCGGTTTTTGTGTTTGTGTTGCAGGTGCGATAGTTGTTTCAATCTGCTCATTAGTGTGCTTCATTACCTCTTCAAGCATAGGAAGTTTCAGCCCAGCAAACGTTCTCATCCTATCCTGAATGAATTTATCATCGAAACCCTTGCTTCTCAAAATTTTTATCATCAATTCAAGATTCATGTCCTTTGTCGGTCCACGACATCCCCAACATTCGAATCCGCCGTTGATGCACACGCTGTTGCATCCACCGGCAGTTATAGGACCAAGGCACGGTTTTCCTTTGTCAAGTAAACACTCGTTGCCGTTTCTCCTGCATTCTATACATACTGGACTCGAGTATGGTTTCGGAACAATTCCTCTCACAACTCCCTTTATAAAACTCAGTATCTCTCTTTTGCTCGGAGGGCATCCCGGGATATAATGATCGACTCGTATATGCGCATCGATCGGCGTCGGCTGAACGTCTTCAAGTGCCTCAATTTTTTTATACAATAGATGCTCATAATTCTCTTTGAGAGTGAACTGCCTATATGCAGGGATACATCCTGTGCACGAGCACGCTCCAAGTGCTACTACAAATGTCGAGTTCTCTCTAAGTTTCTTAATTTCCTCTAGATCTTCTTTTGACGCGACCAATCCCTCGACGAATACATAATCATATTTCTCGTCAACGTTCACTTCTTTGATGAATGGAAATGCCTTCAGGTCCACGACATCTATCAGATCCAATATTTCGTCTTCATTGAATATTACTGAGAGCAGGCATCCGGCGCATCCTGTTATCCCGTAGAATCCTACAATCGGTTTCTTAATCACACTCGAAGTTACTTGTTTCATTTTTTATACCTTTTGGAGCAGCACCATGCCTGTGCCAACAACTTCCTCAAATAATTTTTTTCCGGATATCTCTCTTGTGATGAGTATCTTTAACTTGTTTATCACTTCATTCCACTCCTCTTTTTTTGGAATGGGAACATAAAAATCCTTCATACTGCTAATGTAATCAATGAGAGGTCCTGGATCAGGCGATATAAAGTAGCCAAACATTCTTTCCTCTTTTAGTATCCTAAATCCGGTTATATAATTAGTATAATTCTCGATATTAAACCTATGATTAGTGTCGAGATAGCTCCTACCTAATTCTTTTGCAACGTATTGCCTGTATCTTTCTGTATGCATCTTTGATTTATTAGCAAGAGTATTTTGCACTATGACAACTATGCCATCTTTTTTAAGCACTCTTCTGATCTCATTCATCGCCTTCTGTATATCTGTGACATGACACAATATATGTTTACATATAACTATATCAAAATAATCTTTCTTAAATGGCAGTCCCTGTGCATCGGCTACAGAGAATTTTACACCCTTGCAAAGTTTTTTGGCATTGATAATCATCTCGCCGGATATATCAACTCCTAAAAGTTCGCATCCACGAGTTCTTTTCTTGATTGATGACAGTAAATCTCCATATCCGCATCCAAGATCCAATATCCTCTTTTCTCCATTAAAATCTACGTTATTTATTATCTCTGCATCCATATTCACTAGTGGCTTGACATATTTTTTATGAAAATTCTTTCGTATATCTAACATTCTCACATCATCGTAGTTCTCAAATCCAACTGGCGTTCTCTTAGTCATTTTTGAAACCTTTTATCTCATCATATCTGAATACAGGACCATCAAGGCATGTGAATTTTCCATGTATCATGCAATGGCAGCATACGCCTAATGCACAATACATCAATCGCTCTGCGCTTATGAATAATTGATCGTCATGAAATCCCTTCTGTTTCAAGATATCTATCGCAAGTTTTATCATGACTGGCGGCCCGCATAGGAATACAATTTTATTCTCGTTGTTCATGTTCGAGCTCTTTAGTGCCTCTGTTACGAATCCGGTTTTTGCATCGTAGCAGAACTCTCCATGCTGGTTCTGATCTATTGTTACATTGAGGTGATATTTTTTTCTCCACAATTCTATCTCTTTTGCATAAAGTATATCGTTTGGTCCTCTATATCCTAAAAATAATGTTATGTCCTTGTAATCGCTTCTGTACTGTTCGACGTAATCGATTATCCCTCTTAATGGCGCAACACCGCATCCACCGCCGAGGATTATAAGATTATTTCCTTTCAATGATTTCATAGGATAGCCGTGACCATACGGTCCTCTTATGTGTACAATGTCTCCTTTCTTTAATTTCGATAATGATTTTGTGACGTTGCCTATTTCTCGTATGGTGAGCATCATGTATTTATCCGAGTATGAACTGATGCTTATCGGGCACTCGCCGATTCCTGGAAGCGTTACCTGGACGAACTGTCCAGGCTCATGTTTCACATGTATATCGACTTTTATCGTGAACGTATCAGGCGTCTCTCTAATATATTCTAATATCTTGTAAGGCTTTGGAATGTACGGATTTTCCAATGTTTGTTCCGAAACTAATGGTTGTTTTTTCATTTCATCTCGTTTATTATCTCAACAAAATCTATTCGTGTAGGGCAGCCTTGGATGCATCGGCCGCATCCAGTGCATAAATTGATTCCATTCTTTTCTTTGAAGTATTCCAATTGGTGAAATATTCTATGCTTAAATCTCTCGTCTCGTTTCTGTCTGAATACGTGATCCCCTGCGACTCTTGTGAAGTCGAGGACTTGACATGAACTCCAGTCTCTTACACGCTCGCCTTCTTTCAAGTCAGATGTCTTTACCTCGTCATGAAATTCAAAACAATAACACGTCGGGCATAAGTTAGTACAGGCGCCGCATGATAAACATTGGCTTACGCCTTTCTGCCAATCTGGATGGTCGTATAATCCTGTTATATCATCTTTCAGCAAGCGGTCCGCTCCAGGGATTACTTTTTGTTCAGGAGTTATGACTAAACTTGATTCTTTGAAGTATTTTTTGAATTCTTCCAGAAGTTTTCTCCCTTTTTCTGAACCAACTTCGACTAAGAAATGATCCTCTTTGTCAAAGAACATTAGGTCATGAAAATCCGCAAGCTTCAATGTACCGCAGAAGCAGTATTTGCTTGGTGCCGTGTTGCAATGATAACCTATCAGAATGCTGTTCTTTCTCATTGCCACATAATATGGGTCATGGACCTGTTCTGTAAATACTTTGTCTTGGTGCATAACGCCGTTTAAGTCGCATCTTCTCAATCCGAAAAATATCCTTTCTGGAAATTCTAGTTTTGGCTGCTCTATCTTTTTATCTTTGAACTTGAATATTATCTCTTTTTTTCGGAAGAAGTATTCTTTGACAGGAAAATAAGTATTCGTTTTGAGGTAGATGTCCTTGACCTGCTCAGGTTTTGTCGGCAGAAATTTTGCGAGGTCTTTCTTTAATGGGGCTATTAATTGCCGTGATGATGCAATTTCTTCTAAGAAACTGTTCAAATCACCTCTCTTGATAATAAAAACCATTAACTCACCTTGGTATCTTTTTGTAGAGTATGTTTATAAAGTTTGCTTGGAAAAGATATACTTAAGATAGCGGGTGTAGTGAGAGATATGTGAGAGAAAGGAAAAGGAATAACCATAATCTTTATATATTCCAATTCCAGAATTATACCAGAAAGAGGTGTGTATGAGGTCTAGCAAGTCATTTAGTATTGAATACGTTCAAGTTCTTGATCAGAATGGTGATATTGACCTAAATCAAAGTCCTAATCTTCCAGAACCAAAGGTTAAGGAATTATACCACTTGATGACGCTAGTCAGGGTGATGGATGAAAAATTATTCAAATTGCAACGTTCAGGAAAGATAGGGACGTACGCTGAAGTCAAAGGAGAGGAAGCGTCAGAGGTCGGCTCAGCGTTCGCACTCGAGAAAGAGGATTGGATGTGCCCAAGCTTCAGGGAGACAGGCGTATACATTACAAGAGGCGCGCCAAGAGATAAAATTGTCCAAGCATGGCGTGGAGATGTAAGAGCGTTCAAGGGTGACAAAAAGAATCTGCCAGTCGCAATACCAGTAGGCTCACAAACACTGTACGCAACAGGAATAGCTTGGGCATCAAAATTAAAGAATGAAAAGGATGTAACAATAGTATACTTCGGCGATGGCGCAACATCAGAAGGGGATTTCTACGAAGCGATAAATTTCGCAGGCGAATTCAAATTACCGATAATATTTTTCTGCCAGAACAATCAATGGGCAATATCTACACCTACATCAGAGCAATCAGCGTCTGAAACGATCGCCCAGAAAGGAATTGCAGCAGGGATAACAAGCATTCAGGTCGATGGCAACGATGCCTTAGCAGTCTACAAAATAACAAAAGAGGCCGCAGATAGGGCGAGAAACGGGCAGGGCCCTACACTCATTGAATCAATTACATATAGGTTAGGCGATCACACTACAAGCGATGACGCATCACGATACAGAACAGAAGAAGATGTAAAAAAATGGTTAGACAGGGACCCATTATTAAGATTAGAAAGATATTTCCAGAAGATAGGAACATGGAGCGAAGAATACAAGTCATGGGTTCGCTCGACATGCGAAAAGGAAGTCGATGATGCGATTGCAAAAGCGCTCGCTGTAGAAAAACCGGGTCCAGACGAATTATTCGATCACGTATTCGCTGTTATGCCAAAAGAATTACAGGAGCAGAAGAGAATGCTTGAAGAAGAAACAAAACAGAGAGGATTATAATGCCGAAATTAAATATGGTCCAAGCAATCAACCAAGCCTTAAAGCAGGAGATGGAAAAAGATAACAAAGTTTTGATTATGGGTGAGGATGTTGGTGTAGATGGCGGAGTGTTCAGGGTCACAGAGGGATTGCAAAAACAGTTCGGAGCGAATCGTGTGATAGATACGCCGCTTGCAGAAGCCGGAATCATCGGAACGGCACTCGGAATGGCAATCAACGGACTGAAGCCTGTTGTCGAGATTCAATTTATAGGATTCTCATATGAGGGATTCCATCATATAAACCATCACATGGCGCGAATGAGACAGAGAAGCGAGGGAACTATAAGCTGTCCAATAGTCTTGAGAGGTCCAAGTGGTGGAGGAATAAAGGCTTTGGAATTACATAGTGAGAGTCCGGAAACATTCTTTGTGCATTGTCAGGGCATGAAAGTTGTCGTGCCGAGCAATCCATATGATGCAAAGGGGCTCATGGCAAGTGCTATTAGGGATCCTGATCCGGTAGTATTCCTCGAGCCTGAAAAATTATACAGAGCATTTAAGGATGAGGTTCCAGAAGAATCATACACAATACCTCTCGGCGAAGCAAAGATTGCAAGACAGGGAAAAGATTTGACAATCATAAGCTGGGGCGCTATGGTACGATTATGTTTAGATGTTGCAGAGCAACTCAAGGACAAGGTTGATATAGAGATAATAGATCTCAGGACTATCTCACCGCTCGATGAAGATAAGATACTTGAGTCTGTAAGAAAGACGGGACGCGCAGTGATAGTCCATGAAGCTCCACGCACATCAGGATTCGGCGGAGAGATTGCTGCAAGGATACAAGAGAAAGCAATCCTTAGTCTTCAGGCGCCGGTCATCCGGGTTACAGGATTTGACGTTCCATACCCTCAATTCGCGCTGGAAGATTATTACATGCCAAATGCAGAGCGAGTGATTAACGGAATAAATTCTGTAATGAAGTTCTGAACGTTTCAGAAGATGATATTCCAAAATATATTCAGAGAGAAATAAAATATGGATTTCAAGTTTCCAGATGTCGGAGAGGGTATAACAGAAGGTAAGTTAGTGAAATGGCATGTAAAA
>CAZFVG010000025.1:0-11774 GCA_964522135.1 uncultured Methanosarcinales archaeon
TATACCGCTGTAGCAAAGATAAGGAATTATCCTATATACTGTCTCGTCAATAACGCAGGCATCGGATACAGGAAATCATTCAATGATATTAACCTAAAAGAGATAAAGCATATACTGCTCGTCAATATAGAATCGCATCTTCTTATCACGAAATTGCTTCTCGATAAACTAAAAAAGGAGGGCAGCGTAATCGTAAATATTGCAAGCAGCATCGCATATAATCCGCTCCCGAGCATGCTCATGTATTCATCAACAAAAGCATTCATCTCGAATTGGTCCGAGTCGTTAGCTTATGAACTGAAGGATACAAATAATGTCATAACCTTCTCTCCATCAGGCACCAATACGAACTTCCAAAATACCGCAAACGTTAAAAAAGGAGAAGAGGGTAAGGGTCTAAAGACGCCTGAATATGTGGCCGAAAAAATAATCTCGGCAGTGCGGCACAACAAGACTGTCGTCATACTTGACTTCAAGACGAACGTCTTGCTCATGTTTTCGAAATTCCTGCCTAGGAAGGCGAATATAATGCTGTGGGGAAAACTTTTTGAAAAGATGCGATAGGTGGAAAATATGAAAAAAGACACTCTAGACATTGTAATTCCAATCTATAACGAGGAGAAATGTATCCCTGAACTCATGAAGAGGATGTTCTCTCTGAAAAAGAAGATGCGACATGTAGACATAAGATTGATATTCGTCAATGACGGATCGAAGGACAAGAGCCTGGAACTTCTTCTCTCGTACACAAGAAAGAACAAGTTCGTAAAGGTCATTAATTTCTCAAGAAATTTTGGGCACCAATTGGCTGTGACTGCAGGGCTCGATTATACTGACGCAGATTACGTCGTCATAATAGATGCAGACCTTCAGGACCCTCCTGAAATAATAGCTGACATGTACAAGAAAGTGAAGAGCGGATACGATATAGTCTATGGACAAAGGATTGCAAGGAAGGGAGACACATTCTTCAAAAAAGCTACGGCCTCAATGTTCTACAGGTTCATGAGCAAGATGTGCGACATAGAAATACCTCTTGATACAGGTGATTTCAGGCTTATAACACGAAAGGTAGTTGATACGATAAATTCGATGAGAGAAAGACATCGATTCCTAAGAGGAATGATTCCTTGGGTTGGATTCAAGAGTTTCGCTTTCAGGTATAAGCGCGATGAGCGATTCGCTGGAGAGACGCATTATCCATTGAAAAGGATGTTGAAACTCGCAAAAGATGGTATATTCTCATTTTCTGATAAGCCTTTGAGAGTTGCGACATATTTTGGGTTCGTCGTCGTATTGTCGGGTATGCTCTTATTGCTGTTCTTACTTTACCTCAGACTTTTTACATCATACTTTGTTTCGGGTATAACTGCTGTAATAGTCTTGCTGATACTACTCTCGGGCGTCCAGATATTGACGATGGGAGTCATGGGCGAATACATTGGGCGCATATTTGAGGAATCAAAGAAGAGACCGCTATATATAGTAGAGAGCGCGACGAACATCGATGAAAAAAATTATAAATGAGCGGTATAATCTAACGCTAAAGGATTTTAAAATTTAAAGAAATGAAAAGGTGCAATGATGGGTAAAAACACTATATTCAAGAAAGAGGAGAAATTTCATGATGAATGGGCAGATTCCATAGACATAGACCAAGTCATGGTCGACGAATCATTCGAGGCTTGCACAGCCCCTGAAAACAGGCTTATATTGAAGAAACTTGGCCATCTGAAAGGCAAAAAAGTCCTCGAGATTGGATGCGGAGCAGGAGAAGCTTCGGTATATCTTGCAAAGAAAGGAGCGGACGTCATCGCAACGGATCTTTCAGGCGGGATGCTTGTCGTAGTAAGAAAGCTTGCAAAGAGGCATCATGTTAAACTTAAGACGGTAAGGTGTCCGAGCGACAAACTTCCATTCAAGGATTCCAGCTTTGATATAGTGTATGCAGCAAACCTAATACATCATGTGGATCATGAATCGACATTACTTGAAGCGAAACGAGTCCTGAAGAAGGGTGGTATATTTGTCTCATTCGATCCTTTGGCGCATAATCCTATATTGAATGTATATAGGCGCATCGCAACGAAAGTTCGAACAGAGGATGAGACCCCTGTAAAGATGTCTGATCTGAAATTATTCAGGAAACTTTTCTCAAGCGTAGAGTATCATGCGACGTGGCTCATGTCACTTTGGATTTTCATAAGATTTTATCTTGTCGAGCATGTGCATCCGAACAAGGAGCGATATTGGAAGAAGATATTGATAGAGCACAAGAGGCTTGAAAAGACTTATAATAGGCTTGAGAAGGTTGATCATCTGCTGCTAAGATTATTTCCATTCATGAAAAGGTATTGTTGGAACATAATAATAATCGCCAGAAAATGATTCTCGGTAAAGCATGCAGAATATGTGGGTGTAAGACTTTTCGAGAATCCGTCGAGCCGTATATTTCTTGCACTTCTTGCGGCCACGAATATCACAAATCAAAACCTTCTACAAAGTATATAATAAATGACGACCTGAGTTCTGAGAATCCTGATACTACAAATTCTCTTGACCTTTTCAAATCGCGCGTACTTAAGAGCAGCATGGCATCCCATGATGTGCTTGTTGATATAGGCTCGGCTTCAGGAAAATTTCTTTACCAGAACAAAAAATTTTTCAGAAAACACCTCGGGATTGAGATAACAAAAGAATCGATAGATTTTTCAAGGAAAAAATTACGCCTGAATATAAGCACCACGCTCAATTTGAAAGAGAAGATAAGTGTCGTTACATTCTGGCATTCTATAGAGCATATCCCTATAGATAAGGCAGAAAAATTGCTCCGCAATATAGAAAAGCATTCGCAAAAAGATACGCGATTAATAATATCTGTCCCTAATTCAGGCTCTTTGATGTATAATTTATTCGGAAAGGATTGGGCTTATTTCGACAAATCAAGCCATTATAACCAATTCTCAAGGAAGTCTATGGATCTCCTACTCAAAAAATATAATTTTTTCCCAAAGCGTGATTTCTATTCATTTTCTTATACGATGTTTGGATACCTTCAGGGTTTCTTGAATGTGTTCAACGGCATACATAACTTTTTATACTATTATCAGAAGAGGGGTAATGATTTCTCTTTGGGAAAATTTCCTATTTTGATGCTTCTGATATATAACGGCCTGCTCTCCATAATCTTTTTCATACCCTCACTCATCCTATCTCTTTTTGACTTAGTATTCATAAGAAAAGCAGGCGTCATGACAGTGTGCTACTCTTTTAACAAGCTGTAGATAATGCAGTAAACTATTTAAATATAGTGCGGCTCGAAATTTATATGGAGATTTTATGGAAGACTACAAGAAGAAAGTGAAATCGAAATTGTACAAGAACTATTTCACTAGATTGCATTCCACGGAAAAAGATCTAGAGTACACGTCTACAAAACTAACATATGCTGACCTTATGGAATTCTTCAAGAAAAATGGCAAGAAAAGACTTCTTGATGCAGGATGCGGCGATGGCTTATTCATAGCTGAGGCTGAAAGGAACGGATATTACTGTGAGGGTTTTGACAACAACGATGAACTGCTTGAGGTTTGCAGGAAGAAAGGGATGAAGGTTAGATATGGAAATTTCTCAGAGAAACTTCCTTTCAAGGACGGAATTTTTGATGGAGTATTCTGCTCTAATGTCTTTGAACATCTAGAAGAGCCGGAATTTGCCCTAAGTGAGTTACTGAGGATAACAAAAAAAGGAGGGATAGTGTTCGTGACTGTCCCAGAAGGCAAGAATTCAGTATTCTATAATGATTGGACACATAAAACCCATTTCACGACACACACATTCAAACATATAATGATGTGCTTTGACGTCTCAGGATACAAGATATATAGAAGACACTTCCCGGTACTTGTCAGACATTGGAAAAATCCTCTTGTAAGGTTCGGAAATTTCATAATGAAGAAGGGTCCAATTGCCCACGTTTTCACGTCGATTTTCGAGAAGACTTTCTCAGTCTTAAGGCACGATTTGATTCTCGAGATAAGAAAGTGAATTATGATTTTGTTCTAAGCTGATGATTCACATAATATAGATAATCTGATCAGGATTTCTTTGCGTAAACGGTCATGCCGCCAACGCCAATCTTTCTTATAGCCTGCATGAATATCTGTTTTACGTATTCGGCATTCGTCATGAGACCTTTTTTCTTCAGCAAGTGTATGAACTCGAATCTTGCCCCAAGAGATATCTCATCGCCATTATATATATGAATTACATCGAACCCTGCTTTTTTGAGCATACTTGTCAATGTGCTTCTGGAAAAATAATGCAGATGCCCTGCAAGAAGATATGGCCACTTCTTTCCCTTGAATCTTGCATACATGCTGTCTGCGTCTCCAGTCTGGATGACGAATATGCCGTCGTCTTTTATGAATCTTCCACATTCTTTCAATGTCTTTAAAGGATCAGGAAGATGCTCGACCACTTCAAACATAGTCAGAACAGAAAATTTTTCCTTGAACTTTGCCTTTTCTATGCTCCCATTGAATACATCGAGGTCAAGCTTTTTTGCAACGCCTGAAGCATATTTTGACAGTTCTATCCCTTTGGCTTTCCAGCCCCTCTTCTTTGCCATCATCATGAATTCACCGAATCCACAACCGATGTCGAGGATATTACTCTTTCTTACGTATCTCTCGATATTATCAAGCCTTGAATTGAATACCGGATACCACACCTCTCTATTTTTTAGGCTGAGAGCGTAATCTATACCCTCATCAAATCCATGACCATGAAAATAATCCTTATCATACATATTCTCTATCTCTTTAGAAGAAGGTTGCGGATTAACATAGACTAACCTGCACTTCGAGCATCTAACGACATCGAAATGGCTCTTTTTTGTATCTATCCTATACATGAATACATAATCCTTATTTCCGCAGAGATTGCATGTTATTTTTTTCAAATTATATTCCCATATACAGATATACTTCCTGTATACAAATTTACTCTTCATTACTTACTTTTTTATCACTTCTTGAAAATGTAATAACTTGTAGCCCCTAAATTATATATTATGACGCGCAAGACATCAAGTATACATAAAAACATTATCTCGAATATATTTCTTCCCCTATTCAGGAGCTTTCTTATCATGTTACGCCTAAGATAGATATAGATGAGCAATCCTATAGGTATAAGGATAAGAAAATTGTGATTTAATATTATAAGAATTATCGCAGCGGCTATAGCAAGGACGGCGAATGGATAGCTTATTATCCTATTCTTTATATCCATATGCTTGGATTTATGCCTTATCACAAGTTTTGCCAAGGCCTTGCCCCATGAATATGGTTTTTTTATGAAAAATTTCAGGTCGAATCTCTGATTCTCTTCAAGATGTATAGATTTGACATCTGAAAATGCCAATTCGTATCCCTCGTCAAGTATCCTGTAGACGAGATCCACATCAGCGCCTGCGCCAGAAGAGTCAAAGCTTTCATCGTATAATCCGACCTCCTTGAATATCTCTTTTCGGACAGCGTTAGTCATTAGCATGAGCCCTTCATTATTCTCGTTTGCATCCCTTGATGTCATGGCATAGTCGAATAGAAGGCTTTGAAGTGCAGTCATATCTTTTTTTGGCACGTTCTTTATAACAGAGTATATTATCCCTTTCTTCTTGTTTTTGAGTATCGGTATGTTCTTTTTCAGCCAGTCCTTGCCGAGTATAACGTCATCATCGCTTATGACTATGTATTCGCCGCGGCTTTTCTTTATCCCGAAATTTCTTGCGGCGGCAGCACCCTTATTCCTTTGTGAAAACACCCTCACCTTGATGTTTTTCTTTTCAATCCTCTTAAGTATATCGAGAGAATCGTCAGTTGAACCATCATCGACAAGGATAACTTCATATTTTTCACGAAAACTTTGGGTCGTGAGCGAATCTATGACAGGATTGATGCGCTTTCCTGCGTTATAGGTTGCGACTATTATAGAAACTTTGATTCTGCTCATGGTATGATGTTTCCTCTATATTTTATAAATATTGTTGTTGTATATTCTCTTTGATAATCTATCTCTATCCTGTAAAATATTCAGTCAATTTATGTCTGTCATATGGTCTTGTAATCCTTGAGGTTTATTATACTATCTGGAATTGATTTTAATAATATTTATAAACAACCAGACAATATATTATCGATGAGAAATTATACAAAAAGGACAGTTTTTGCTGTGCTTGTTGTCTTTTTGTTTTCTACTCTTGCAGCCTTATTTTCATATCTTTTCAGATTGCTTTTGGCAAGGAGATTGTCTCTTGAGGATTTCGGATTATTCTTTTCGCTCGTAGCTTTTGGCGGGATACTGTTCTTGCTCAAAGATATGGGGTTGTCACAGTCGCTTTATTATTTTGTCCCAAGGCTTGCCTCTAAAAAGGATAAGGGAAAGGTCAGGGGCATCGTCTCAAAATCCCTGAAGATAAATTTCTTCACAGCTGCTGCCGTCTCCATACTCATGAGAATCTTATCTGGTTTTCTTGCAGAGAGATATTTCCATACTGAAAAGATATATATCATACTGTTATTTGCAGTTTCATTTTTCCTAAATTGCTTAGAGCTTCTCTTTCAGGGATTTTTTGGGTCTTTCCAGAATCAGGTCCTTTTCTCAGTGCATAACCTTATGAGAAGCGTTTTCGTCTTTTTCATATGCCTCACAGGATTTTTTCTATTTTCAGGAATTGTCGTTCCTGTTGTAGCGTATATACTGACGTATATACTACTCATAGCCATCTTTGGATTCTTGTTTTTCAAGAAGGTCTTTCCAGATTATTTCAGCCTGAAATCAAAATCAGAATTTCCTGTGAAAAAACTTTTCTTATTCGGTCTTTCGGCATCAATGCTCTCGCTCGGGTTTCTTCTCATAGCTTCGACTGATACTTTGGTATTGACATACTTCAGGTCACTCTCGGAAGTAGGATTGTATAATGCTGTTTTGCCCATAATCAATCTTATGCTGTATCTTCCGATAGCCGCGGGGATCGTGATATTGCCTATGAGTGGCGAATTATGGTTGAAAAAAGACGTCGGCTCGCTAAAGTTCATAATAGAGAAGATAACGAAATACCTGTTCATATTCCTTATTCCTATAGGGATGATACTTTTTTTATATCCTGAACTTGCGTTGAGGATACTATTCGGTCAGGATTTCGTCCTTGCAAGCTCTGCTTTAATGATACTTTCCATCGGAGCGATATTCTATGGCATATCTAATTTCAACCTAAGTGTTTTGTTTGGTGTCACAGGACCTAAGATAAATACTATAATCTGGGCATCAGCGGCTATATTCAATGTCATCGCAAACATCATCCTCGTCCCATTCTATGGGATAATGGGAGCGGCGATAGCCACATCAATAAGCTATATCCTGCTTTTTTTACTCTCATCGATATTCTTGTATAGGCGGCTTGAAATGCCTTTTGACTACAAAAGATATATCCTGATATTTGTTCTCTGCTCAATATGTATGTATCTTGTAAGTTTCCTTAAGAACATGATGTTTGCGAGCATATACCTTAAGATTGTGTTCCTTGTAGCCGTATCGCTTCTGTTCTATGGACTTGCGCTTCTCTTGTTCAGGCTGATAACGGTCGATGAGATGAATTCGATGATTAGGATGTTTTTCTCAAAGAAGTCAAAAGCATGATCCGCGAAGGTGGTAGATCAGTATTATCCATCTGCTATTTTCTTATAGATTATATCACTTTGATAATATGACCTCTAAAGAATCGCCAGTGTGAAGTCTATTCAATAGAAAAGATACAGGGAACATCATCATGAAAAATATTTTGCTCTCAAATATCTTTGCTAGCAGGAGATGTTTTTTCTCTTTTGCCCAGTAATCCATAGACTGAGTTATCTGGAAAGGAGAGGATATGTACCTGAACTGCACGATCCTCAATCCAGATTTTTTTGCGTACATCTTCAACGTTTTTTCAGAATAGAGGAAAAAATGTCTTGGAGCATCAAGCTGCACCCAATATTTCTTGAACGTCCTATATGCAAAAGAATCTTTCTGCGGAACAGCAATTCTTATGATGCCGTTTTTCTTTATTATTTTTTTCAGAATTTTCATGCATTTCATCGGGTCATCAACATGCTCGAACACGTGATTGAGGGTTATTACATCGAAGAAATCATCCTTATATCTTGCGTCCTCAAGTTTTCCATGGAATATCTTGAAACCATTCCTTTTTGCGTATGCCTTGTTGAAATTTCCTGGCTCAACTCCATAACAGTCGAATCCTAATTCTTTTGGTATATTGAGGAAGCTTCCTGAGCCGCATCCAACATCCAGTATCTTTCCGTTTGGAACGATTTTTATCGTTCTAAGTATCCTTCTGAACGGCATGAATATTACTTTAAGTAATATATTGGTTTTCTTCGAGAAATATACTTTGTAGAGAAATACATGGAACTTCTTGAAAGGTATGTTCGGTGTGCTATACGAATAATAATTCTTCGGGTAATGCTTCCAGACCTCTTCTTTTGGCGGCTGCGGATTTATGAAAAGCAGTCCGCAATTTTTGCACTCGAAATATTCATATTCGCCCGGTATGTCGTGCATGCGGTCCTTTGCTGTTACGGCGAGCCTAAAGTCTGTGCTGTTGCATAGGTTGCATCTTTCTTTTCCCAATTCAATAACCCCACACTTTCTTGTCTGTAGTCTTGTAAACTGTTTCGCACTTCGTGCCCACAGCCTTTGCGATGTGCACTATGCCCGTATCTGGAGCGATTACTAGAGTAGCATTCTTGACGATTTCTGTGAGCGTGAGCAGATCTGTCTTTCCGCTTATATTTATTATATTTTTTTCTTCTCCTTTTACGAATTGATTGTTATATTCTCTTTCTGACATCGATCCGCTTATTAGTATCTTATAATTTTTATATTTTTTCATGAACGCGTTTATCTCATCAGGCTCGAGATTTTTCTCTCTTCTTCCTGAACGAGGATTTATTATGATGAACTTGTTTTTTAATAGTCCATATTTTTTCATTATTGCCTTGCATCTTCTTATAGAATCTTTATCTGTGTATATGCGCATTTTTTCTGTGATCTTTTTGCAGTACGGTTTTATTAACTCTAGATTTCTCTTGATTGAATGTATATCCTTGTTGTATTTTTCTGTTCTGTTGAGCAGAAAACCTGCTCCGCGGCATCCATATCCGACGATGTATGATCCAGTCATAAACGCCAATAGATTGTTCCTTGGATCGCCATGCATTTCGAATACGATATCGTAATTCTCTTTTTTTAGTTCTCTTGCGACTTTCCAGAAACTATTCTTTGAGTCATTCTCCCTTCTTATCATCCATGAGGGATCATATGTTATTATTTTATCCACGTTAGGATTAGTTTCTATGACTGGCTTAGATACCGTTTTACACAGCACATGTACTTTGCAATCTGGATAATTTATTTTCCATGTCTCAAATGATGGAGTCGACATTATCATGTCTCCAATGTGCTCAAGTCTTATGAATAAGACTTTCTTTATGGTTTTTGGCGGTCTTTTGAATTTTTTCCAGAAAAATATTATACTGCCGACTACATCCAATAATGCAAGGATAGGCCAATATATTTTTCTTGTTATATACATTTTAGCACATCATTTATCGAGATATCTTCCATGAATTTCTTATCTGATTTTATACCGTATATCTCATATATTTCTTCGTAATTTTTCTTATCCTTCCATATACTCCTGCTTTCTTTCCATAATGGGGCCTTCCTGTCAGGTCTTGTCGGCCCGAATATTGATATTACCCTCTTGTTGACCGCTCCACCTATATGCATTATCCCCGTATCATTGCAGACGAGACAATGGCATTTCTGTATTATCGCTGCAGATTGTTTTATGGAGCATCTTCCTGAAAGTGATATTATCTTTGATGTCGTGTCGTATTTTTTTAAGGATTCTAATATATAGTCCGTCTTCTCCAAATCTTCTTTTAATCCTAGTAGTATTATGCTATGTTTTTTTGCGAGACTCTTTGTGAGTTCAGCATATTTTTCTTTTGGCCAATTCCTGTATTCTGTCTTCTCTCCAGCGTTCTTCCCTCCGCCAGGAGCTATAGCTATAACAGAATTTTTGCTCAAGGCATATTTTTTCCAAACCTTATCTGCAAATTTCTTGTCTTCAGGATTTATGAACAGTTCCGTCTTCCAATCTTTATAATCTGGTTTTATGTCCATCGCTTCAAGTATATCAAGATAATAATATATCTCGTGCTTATCATTCCCGTAATATACGCTGTCTGTAAGGAATATCCCTTCCTTTCCTAGCCTGTCAAACCCTACACGCCTCTTTATCCCTGTAAGGAACGCAGTCAGATTGAATGTCCAATGTTTATCTAAAATTATTATCATATTGTAATGCCCTTTTTTTATTGTGTCTATAAGCCTTAACCATTCGAAGAGGCGGGATTTGAAGAACGTGTTCGGATCAAACCTTATTATCTTATCGATATGTGGATTGCCTTCAAGTACCTGCGATGCCACGTTTCCTATCATGTAATCTATCTCTGCATGTGGATATGCCTTTTTCAATTGGCGGACAAGCGGCGTCGTCATTATAGTGTCGCCTATTGCGCCTGTCTTGAATAATAATATCTTCATAATGACCTCTTGATTGAGTTATATACTTCATCGACGCTTATAGCGTCCATACAGGTCTTCTGTGACAGGGTGAGATTTTTTGGGATGAGATTGTGTTTAGTGTTGTCAAGGAACGGGCAGCCTTTTTTAGGATGGAATATCGAGACGTTCTTTTTTCCGTATGGCGCCCATATCTTTGGGGTGTTTGGTCCGAATAGTCCAATCGTCCGTACGCCCTGCGCAGCAGCCATATGCATCGGTCCAGTGTCGTTGCTCAAGAATATATCCATCTTTGTCAATATACATGAAAGTTCTTCAGTGCTGAGTTCGCCGCTAGTGTTGATTATCCTTGAATTTCCATTCTTTATGTATTCGTTCAGCTCTTTTTCCTGTCTTAATCCGATGAGTATTATAGTGATATTCTTTTTCTCCAAAAGTCTTTCGCATAATTCTTTGAATCTCTCTTTTGGCCATGCCCTCTCCTGTATAGATTCTCCGACACCTGCGCATATACCGACTATTTTTTTACCTGCGAGATGGTTCAATCTCATAAAAGCTTTTATTTTTTCCTCTGATTTTTTGGAGTAATTTAATCTTATAAGATTGTTCACATCCTGTCTTACACTAAGGATATTTCCCATCGATAGATACGTCTTCACTATGTGATTCTCCTTTGAGAACATGACTGTATGATTATATATCATGCTTCGCGGCTGACCAGAAAATCCAATCCTAAATTTTCCAAGATACCATGCAAATATCGCTGGAAGGTTAAGATATGGTTCAAGATCAAAAACTATATCATACTTTTTGAACGAGGATAACATTTCGGACAAGTTGTCTAACGTGATTATTCGATCAATAAATTTTTGCGTATATACTGAAATTAGTGATCCTTTCGTAAATACTGTAATCTTGCATTTCGGATATTTGTCTTTTATCCCCTTAATAAATGGTAACGTATTCACAGAATCGCCAATCGCCCACACCTTTATTATCAGAATTTCTTTTGGCTCTTTCCTTATTGTATCCCTTTTTATAGTAAAAAGTCCAAGAATTGCACTTATAATCACAAAGATATACTTATCTACTGCCCTGAGCACGTCTGTTTTCAATGTCAT
>CAZFVG010000026.1:0-11481 GCA_964522135.1 uncultured Methanosarcinales archaeon
TAAATATAGTGGAAACTTCCCTTCAGGATAGGGGTTTCTAAGAGGGACCTTTGCGTAAGCTTTATATACCACCATTCCATAGTATTTATGGATACCTGAGAGTATTACATTATGGCTGGTAGGTGTACCTTTTAAAAATGAGATCCTACGAAATACTGCGCGCTCAATCAGAGGAAAAGTTGAAGATTGCCGATCATCTCATAGGCACAACCTATCCACTTGTCAGAGAGCCTAAACTTCTGGTGTCTGTGATAGAGAATATATCCCAATCCCTTGACCTCGCTATGGCATCTCTTCTCGATTATGAGAAGAGTTTCATAAAGATACCAAGCTACAGCGAAGATTTCGAGAGCAGGCTTGAGGTTTTCCGCAGAAAGGTCGCAACGAAGTACGGCATAGAGAATGACGTGCTCAATTTCATAGTCGATTTGAGACGGATACTTGACGGGCACAAGAAGTCGAGCGTTGAATTCACGCGTAAAGAGAAACTCGTTATAACCGACAATAACTTCAATATGGAGACTCTTGCCATCGAAGACGTGAAAAAAAAGTTATTGAAGGCCAAGGCGATATCGAACATGATGTTTTCGATAATAAAATACTGACGATAAAATTTCCATATAGTTTACGCTTATCATTTATGTTTTAGGATAAAAGGTGATTTGGAACATGAGAGAGACAATTGAAAATGCTGTAGAAGAGCTTAAGAGGGTAGACCACTCAATATTTGTCAGCCTTAAATATACGAGAACTGTCGATATACTGATTAACATCCTGATAAGGATGGTCGATTGCTACGAATTCTTGATGCTTGCATTGCTAAAATATGCGCTTGAGAACAAGATGATAGGCGAGATACCGCAGACCCCGAAAGAGCGGGCAATCATGATAAAGACTATATTCAAAGAACAAGAGATACATGATAATATAGACTTATACCTTCTCCTAAAAGCGATGCTGAAGAGCACTTACACAAAAGAGAACGAGTATAGAAGGCACGTCGCCATGCGCGCGATAGTTGCAGGAAGAGAAGAGATAATAAACATAAACATCATATCACAATATTACGAATACCTTACGAGTTTCTTCCACCTTGTAGATAACACGACAAGAGGAACATACATCCTAGGCACTGGACCTCTAATACGGGATGGTATAACAGAGACGACTGACGAAGATAATCCAAACAATCCTTACTGGACCCAGGTTGAGGAGATGAAGAAAGAGGCAGAGGCAGAAATAAAGCGGGACAAAGAGATAAAAGAGAAGATACGTCTAGAAAAGCAGAGCAAGGAATTCGCAAGAAGAGCTCCTATCGTTGTCGAGAAGAAACATAAGCGAATCACGAAGAGAAAGCCTAAGATACTCCCGAAAAGGGTAATACCAAAAGATAAATTAAGGATGATGGAACTGAATAAACAGGAAAAGAAGAAACAGGAAAAGAAAAAATCTAAGAAGCCTAAGAAGTGAATTATGGCACGAGTTATATCAATAATATCTTTGGACAGAGGAAACGGTAAGACAACTGTCGCCCTTAACTTAGGATTGGCCTTGCACCAGAAGAATAGGCGCGTGCTAGTGTTCGACGCCGATTTCACGAAAAATAACATGATTGAGCACCTCAGTGTCTCGTCGCTGCCTGTGACGATAAAACAAGTCCTTGACAACAAGGCCCATATGAACGAGGCAATATACAGGCATATAACAGGACTGAAACTTATCCCATCGATAATCCATGATTACAATAATTTCTCTTATTATTTCGAGGATCTTCTCGCCGATTATGATTATATAATACTGGATACCCCGAAAGAAGTGTCCCTTCTTGATGTTGTCCTAAAGAATTCTGATGAAGCGATGATTGTCCATAGTCCAACCTACAGCAGCAAGATTGTCGCTGACGCCATAGATATGTTATCGAGAAGAGGGATAATGAATCTAGGGATAATCATGAATAATTCGGCTGATAATAGCGCAGATGCACTTCTTGACTATCCTGTAATCATGAAGATACCTACAGACAAATATATATCAAAATCCTTTGAGATGAAAAATCCTGTAGTCCACACCCATCCAGGCAGTAATGCTGCGCGAAAGTTTAGGATACTTGCAGAAATGTTATTATAATACTTTTTTCTGGAGTTTTTTCCAAGAGATAGTTTTTGCCCAATTTTCTAATGGTTGATTATGAAGTATTTGTTTCTTTTCTTTCTGATTGCCAGAATAGCTATCAACAGCCTCTTCGAGAATCTTGACAGTATATCCTCGCCATTCTAATTCCTGTGCAGTGCATAGGACGCAGCAATCAATCGTCAATCCAATTAAAACTATCTCATCCACGTCTTTAGGTTTACCTATACTTTTTTCTAACCATCTATTGAAAGAATTTGGATTTTGGTATGGAATTCCAGGTTTTTTACCAGCAAGCCCCGCATTTTTTCTCGTCCAAACAGGTGAATTCATGCTCTTAACCCATACATTTTCATACTTTATATCTTTAGGGATTTCGGATTCATAACCTCTTTTGCCAGGATGACAACAATCGTCCCTGCCTCCAGGGCGTGGAGATCTGTAATCAGAGATTATTTCAGAGATTTTTATATTATTTTCTCTTAAAAATGGTACGAGAATTTCTTTTATGAATGCGACGCTTGGACGAGGTTCGTAACAAATCCCTCCTTTTGCTGTGAAATCTTTTTGGAAATCCACTGAGATTATTTTTATTTTGCTCATATATCCTATTGCGAAAAGAAACTTATAAAGTTAGTGAAAATGTAGTGTCAGGATACATTAGCTACATGCCTCTTCTTTCCCGTAACCTTTAAAACCCCTTATTGTATTCTGTTTACTAGGCAAAACTATAGTGAAATGTTATAGGTGATATGATTAAGATGCATAAATTCGCAGTACTTGTCAATAAGGGTCTAGAAAAGGTTGCCGTTGAGCAGATACGCAATATTATCGGTGCAAAAAAAGTTGATGTAGAGGATTCTATAGTGATGTTTGAATGTGAAGATGAAAAGGCATTCTCTTTCATATACCGATCGCAGATAGCGCTGCGAGTCCTACTTCTCATACAGAAGGTCGAGATAAAACAAGCTGATGGTAACGCAGGAAGCGACGTAATAGACACTTACGAATTTCTTAGCGATGGATTCATAGAATTACTGAAAAAAGATCTTGATATGACGTTTTTGAAAGAGCTTCATGCAAATGGGGTAAAAGAATTCCGTGCAAAGGTCGATGCAGACATCCAGATGGACGTAACAGAAATAGAGCGCAATATCGGCGGGATAGTACTCAGTCAGTTAGATTTCAACGTCAACCTGAAGAATCCTGAGATAATATTATACACATATGTAAGAAATGATGCTGCATATATCGGTGTAGATATATCTGGAGACTTGAGCAAGAGGGATTATCGCGTCTTCAACAACGCCGTATCGATAAAAGGAACGACAGCATTCGGCCTTTTGATGCTTTCAGGATATGACACCGACACATCTTATCTGAATCCATTCTGCTATTCAGGGACGATGGAAATAGAGGCCGCTTTATACTCGTGCAATAAGCCGCACAGGTTCTACAACAAGGCATTCCCGTTCATGAAATTATTCCAGACGACTAATGATAGTTGGGACAGGTTCTTTGAGAAGATAGATTCGAAAATAAAGATCAAGCCTTACAAAATAACAGGTTCGGATATACTTCTAAGCAGCATCACTGCGGCCGTGAAGAATGCAAAGATTGCAGGCGTCGAGGAGTGCATAGATTTCAAGAGACTTGATATGGATTGGCTCGATGTAAAGTTCGAAAAAAAATCGTTCGACAAGATAATAACGTTCATGCCAGGCAGCTCAAAGCATAAGGATATGAAGAAAGTGTTCAAGGAATTCTTCTATCAGGCTGAGTATATCCTCAAGGATGACGGCGTATTTGCTATAATGTGCCTGACAAAAGATTTATTAATGGATGCATCTCGAGAACATTTTGAACTGGATAAGGAATTAGGAGTCGAATCCGGAAGCCAGTTGCTATACGTGTTATTTTTCAAGAAAAAACTCGATACAGACAAAACGCCTGGCACAGATAAAAAATCTACTAAAGACAAATCTGATAGCGACGGTGTCGAAACACAATGACGATGTGTGAATTATGCGGAAGGACGGTTGCAATAAACGAATGCGAGATAGAGGGCACTGTGATGAAAGTATGTGCGGAATGCTCGCGGTTTGGAAAGATTAAGGGACGTTCGAACGTCAAGATAGTCGTCCAGGAATCGAGAAGAAAAGAGACGAACGAACCTGAGTATGTTTTCTTGCCAGGGTTCGGCTCGAGGGTCAAGGACGGAAGGGAAAAATTAGGGCTTAAGCCAGAGGATTTTGCAAAAAAGATAAACGAGCGAGAGTCTCTGCTCCATCAGATAGAGCGTGAGCACATAAAGCCGAATATCGCCTTAGCAAGAAAGCTTGAGAAGGTCCTTAACATAAAGATAGTGGAAGAGGTCAAACAGGAAGACACTAAGCAATCATCGAATGTGAAAAGATCAGGTAATGATGCCCTGACGCTCGGCGATTTCGTAAAGAAAAGATAGAATTGATTATATGATAATATATAATGATTATATACTCCATTGATCAAATATTGATGTGAAAAATGATATCATTGATAGTTCCGACATATAATGAGGCAAGAAATATACCTAAACTTATACCGTTCTTATACAATAACCTGAAGAAAACAGGACAGGATTTCGAGATACTGATAATGGACGATGACAGTCCAGATAAGACTTGGGAGATAGCATCCAGGTATTCGAAATATAACGTGCGCGTCATACGCAGGTTCAAAGATAAGGGACTTTCGAATGCGGTAATAGATGGATTCAGAAAATCCCGCGGAGACATACTCGGTGTCATAGACGCTGACCTGAGCCATCCTCCGGCCCTTCTGCCCGATATGATACGAGAGGCAAAGACTAATGATATAGTGATAGCAAGCAGGTATGTCGTTTCAGGATATACAGAATTCTCTTTGTTCAGAAAAATTGTCTCATACGTAGCGACGATGCTTGCAAGACCGCTGACTCCAGTAAGAGATCCCATGAGTGGTTATTTTGTCTTCAAGAAAAAGATATTGCGTAACGCAGACCTAAAACCTTTAGGTTATAAGATACTTCTTGAGATGCTTGTGAAATGTAAATACTCATCTGTCAAGGAAGTGCCTTTCGTCTTTGCAAAACGATATAGAGGGAAGAGTAAGTTAGGGTTCAAGGTGTATGCTAATTATATTCGCCACGTGTTATCGTTATACGCTTATTCTTTGTTCAGAAATATCTGATAGTCGTTGTTATCGAACGTCGTCTTATATACTAGCTTGAAATCTGATCTGAGATAGTTGTAGAACCTGTCATTCTTATCCTTGCATGCTGTATCATTCTCTTCGCAAGGTGTGCTGCCGCTTACATATACTGCTCCGTTTATGTTGTCACCCATCTCCCAAGGATTGACGTACGCCATATTGCTTACAACATCATAATATGGTATGAACCTTATATCCGAGTATGCGGTTATTACAGGGTTAGTGACAAGAAGTGGTCCGGTTATATTCTTGCCGTCGAAATATTTGTAGAATGATACTACACTTGGTGCAGAATTGCTTGGGCTATACCAACTATAGAATGATATGCATGAATTTAGGGCTATGAACGTCGTTATAACACCTGCGACAAGTATTATCGATAATATATAGTATGTCGCAAGATTCTTACTTGCGTTCGTCTTCTTTGCTTTCTTCTTTTTTTCTGTCGAATAATATTCTTTTATCTTATCGTAATATTTTACTAGAGTCCTTGAGGCTAGAATGCTCATTAATCCTATGAAAGCTATTATAAACCTATCTTGTTTATTTATTATATATGTGAAGTATGCTGTGAATAATATAAGAGTGATTACTATAAACCTTAGATTTCTGTTCTCTACAAAGCTCTTCCATTCGGCAATTATCGTTATTATGAACAAGAGATATATGGCGTTGTCCCTAAGTATTACTGCTATATAGAATAGTACGTTATAGATGTAGGATCCTAAACTTCCATCAATTACGCTTTCGAATAAGTTGTTTGCGTGCTCTTGGGCAAGAGACATCGGAAGAAGCATCGCTCCTATCGCTGTCTGCGAATGGCTGTGGTATATGTAATAATTATATATAAGCATAGGTGCAACTATGACTGCAAATCCGATACCAGTTAAGAAAAGTATCTTGATGCATTGCGAGACGACGATACGTGATTCGGACCGTTTTTTACTTCTAAAGAATGTTATAACGTGTTCAATTAATATGCTCAGTATTATCCCTGCTATTATTATTCCTGTCGGGAATCTGAACGCAAATGCAATGGCTGATGCTACTCCTGCCCAGAAATATTTCTTTTTTATGTACGCATATGCGCCTAATAGGACAAATAAGGCAGACGGAACTTCTGTCATTATTCTCAAGCTCTGATAAAAAAACACAGGCGTTATACTGACAAGGAACGCCGCAACCAATCCTGTCTTCTTATCGTATAGTTCTGAGCCTATAAGATAGACGACAATTGATGTGGCGACAGCCATCAATGCGAGGATTACTCTTGACCATGTTATGTAATCCATATGCATCTTCCAGAAGAATCCTGTGATTAATGGAAGTCCTATAGGTCTTATGGCTTCAAGCAGTCCGTTTGCCCCTCCTGAATAAAGGTATTTTCCCATTCCGACGTATACTGCATCGTCCCAGAACGGGATATAATATGTGGTGAATATGAAATATGCATATACTCCGAGAAGCACCGCTGCAAGTATGATTATCTCTTTATGTTCTTGTAGAATTCTCTTCATAACATCCACCGTTTAATGTACATAACTTGTTTACTATAAAATCGTTATCCTGCATTCCGCAGTATTTCTTCTCGTTTATAACGACACATGGGTATTTATCTATCTCGTAATATTGCCTGAGGATATCGACGTTCGTGACGTTTATATCCGTATCGAACGAGAATATTGCGACACTGTCGCCATACTTTTGCTTGATGTTTGTCAGGACGAATGATTGGTCATCGCATTGCTTGCATTCCTCTGAATTCTGGTAGAAATAAGATACTATATCCATGCTTATGTTGCATTCTTTCTTGACTTTCGTCAGAAAAGTCAGGTATAGGACTTCGTTTTCATTGAACTTCTGCTTCATATCCAGATAGAATTGGTCCTTCTGGAACTCTTCTGTCGCGAGCCTGTATGATTCTATCTTCTGTCCAAGATCCCAGAGCGTCTTATCCCACTCCTTCAATTGCATCTTGAACGCTACACATGCCATCTTTCCGCCGTAGACCTCGTTCATTAGCGAATACGTCTGCAGTTCGTTCAACTGGTTTATCGCCTGCATCTGCTCATCGATGGAGCTCTTCCTGTCGTTGTTGAGAAAATTTCCAAATATCAGTATAACGGTAAGCAATGATAATGTAATAAGAAGCGCTATTATGAATATGCTCTTCTTTATCGCCATTTTACCCTCTGACCTGTAAGTACGGCAAATAAGGCTATAGACCAGAATAACTGGTATAGGATGAAGAGGAACGTAAATCCGAGTATGCCTACCTTCTTTCCCTTATAGTTTGTCTTTGTGAATATGAGCCCTATTATCAAAGTCGATATGGTGAACATCAGCGATAATATCCCGAGAAGTGATGTTCTTCCCATCGTCAGAAGATCAAGCCTCATATTGTGTATGCCCGTCCATATATCAAAATTTATGTAGTTATAGTATATCACATTGTCTACAAGTTTGGATGCGCCAAGATATAATGAAGTGCCGAAAAGTATTAGTCCAAGGAATATCAGCATGTAGTTGAAGAATATCATATAGCCGAATGCACCGTATTTGCTGTTCAGAAGCATCTTTCTGTGCTTATACAGCGTGTATACCGCTCCAGAATACCATCTCTTCCTCTGGATGCATATTTTCTTGAAAGTCGGCGGAAGTATAGTATATACTCGAGCATCCATACAATTATCTATCTTGTATCCCTTCTTTTGTATACGATATGCAATCTCGAGGTCTTCTGTTATATTCTTTTCATCAAATCCGCCTATCTCATTAAGCATGCTTCTTCTATATATTGAGAATGGTCCAGGAGTGACGTATACTGCGTCCATCTTAGAGAATATCTTTAGGAATAATGAAAGTCCGATTATGTATTCGAGTTCGAATATCTTGTGGAGTATGCTTTTTGGGTTCTTCACATATACTGATACTGTGACGGCTCCTACATCTTTCTTTTCGAAGTATGGGAGAACTTTATAGAATATTTTTTTTTCCACTACAGAATCCGCGTCCATTGTGACGATGAATTCTCCTCTGGCTTTCGTGATCCCTTGGTTCAGGCTCGCAGCCTTCCCCCGATTCTCTGCTCTGTCTATGAATGAGAATCTGTCGTCATGTCTTATGCTGCGTCTTACCTCTGCACTCGTTCCATCTCGACTTCCGTCATTTATTATTATGAACTCTATATTGTCATAATCTATCTTTTTGAGGGATTCTATACTCTCGCCTATCTTATCCTCTTCATTATATGCGGATATTATTACGCTTACCTTTGGATGTTTCTTGTAGTTGAATTTCTTTTTCTCATATATGCTGTCTTTTCCTGTGAACAGCAGTAACAGTAATAGGATCACATAATATGTTGAGAGGAACCATACGCCGTATAGTAATATATTGTATAGTACGTTCATGCTGGAATTCTTCCCTTTAGCTTTATATAGGTATTGTTTTTATGATTTAATACTTTTCGGATTGTTCGTCCATCTGCCATCCATATATCCCGTGCAATCATCCGGTATACATCCATACCTGCACATCGGTGCTATTGTATATATTTATGAATTTCTGGCTGTTTTCTATAAGGAATAGAAGGCCCTCTTTCTCATTCAGGTATGACTGGAAATCCTTATCCACGACAAAATATCTGATGTTGTATTCCTCTAATGCTTTTTGTGTCCTGTCGAGATTTCTCGATGTCGTTATGTTCTCGTATATCTCCTCCCGCCATGAATCATAATATGATGTGTCTGTGTCTATGAATGCCTGTCTATTTGCGTAATATTCTATTATGTAGCCGTATTTTGGAAGGCTCATGATGGTTTCTGTCGGAAGCGATTGCTGTTTTACGAACTGCAATGCATCGACCATCTGCGAGTCCGGCTCTGATTTCACAAGTCTTGTCGCGTATACGAGGGTTGAAAAAAGTATGCTGCATATTATGAGCAGTACTGTTGTCTTCTTTATTATCGCAATCGACCATTTTCTTTTATTCAGATAGATTAATGCGAAACCTGCGTATATTACAAGTATGAAATTTATATATATCCTCAAAGGCGCGTTGAAGAATGATATTGCGATTAGCAGTATGAGCATTATGTATATCATGATGTTCTTGAGGCCGTTCTCCCATAACATGACAAGTCCTATCGCTGCAAGTATGAGTATTGAAAAAGAGAATCCAATATCCGCTCCTATGTCAGTGATGAAGTTCTGGCTCTCAAACCTGAATATGTGCAGCACGTTATATCCGAAGTATAAGTTTATCACTATGCTTATGAGTATTGCAGTCAGCATCACCATGCCTGTAGTGAAGTATGCTTCGTTCTTCTTTTCGTTCGAGAAATAATAGAGCGAGAGCATCGCTATAGTTATTATCCCCGAATATAAGTCTATGAATGGTATTATGCCGAAGGCTATGCTGCTATAGAGTATGTTTTTCTCACCAAGAAGGTATACGCCTAGTATGTTGAGAAATATTATGAACGAGTATATCTTGAAGTCTGTGAATACATATATAAATATTGGACTGAATATCATCAGGAGAAGCACTGCAAACACCGTCTTTTCCGATATGTTATGTTTCTTCAGGACAAGATACATGAGATAGACGCTCGCCATACCTAGAAGTATCGGAATTATGTTGAACAGCAGATATCCATTAGCCCCAGACCATGAATGTGGTATGAGATTTATTATGTTCACTTCGATGCTCCTTGCCTGCAATGAATCATAGTTGAATGATTCATGAGAATATATCCTTGTATTGTGATATGCGTCAGAATTAGGCATGTATGGATCGTGATTCAACATCCTAATGATGGTAGGGGCTATGAGCAGCACGGCAGCTATGAGCGCTATTATGATTGCTTTCTTGTCGTTGTCCATTTTTTTCACATTAGTTCTGACATATGATTATCTTTATCATTAGTTTAAGTATTCTATATTGTCTTTATCCTGCAATCCGTAAGGTATAATGTCGTATCGTTTCTCAGATATTCTACCCTGAAACATTTCGAATCCTGCATATATGTTATGTTATCTATCCCATAATATTTCTTTGCGTATGGCGTCAATAATATATATTGCGCCTTATACTTATTAAGATCTTCTACAGCTTTCGTCTCGAAAGATGTGGTGTATATCTCATCAAGCTCTGACAATCTCTTATCGATGTTAGGCGTCAAGAGAAAATTTACATCCATTATGTTCTTTCTGTTCGCATAATACGCCACAAGATCTCCCTCATCGACCGTCGCTGCAATCGTCGCGTCCTTCTGCAGGTGAGTCGATGACCACTTGAGTACGTCTATATCATCCTGTGTCGGCGTCTCTTTAGATTTATTTATACCGTACATTATTGAAGGCACTATCGCTGTAGCTATGAATAATATTAGCATAAGTGCGAGGAGCCATTTACCATATCTTCGTATCTTGCTCTTCTCTATGAAATCAGAGAATCTCTTCAATGAATATGCCGTAAGTATTGTCAATGTAAGGCTCAAGAACATTATCCCGTTTATGATATCGACAAGCTTGAACCATAAGAGTATGAAGCTTCCTGTCCCGAAAGCGATTATGAGTATTGTCTCCTTATTCTGATCCTTGTGCAGCGTTGAGTAGAATGCGTACACTCCGAGTATGAGCGGTACAAGGCTTACCGTTATCAATAATTCAAGAAATCCTATATCCCCAAAGAAATTTGATAGTATCTTGACAGGGATGTTCTGCCATATGACGAGGAGTCCCTCCCCTAAAAATGCGTTCTTGTATATCAAAAGATTGACCCAGAACACAAGGAACGTAAAGAACAATATTATCTCGAGCTCTTTCATCTGTATCTCGAGATTCTCGAGCTTAAGCAGCAACAGATATATCAATAGTCCGAGCACAAGGACGAACGCGAGCGGCGTCGTTAAGACTAATAAGAACATGAGTATGAGCGCGTAATCTACATACCTTCTTTCATTTATCCTGAACATGCAGTATATTACCGAAAAGACTAAAAGCACGGCAAGATAGTTCACACTTATCCGGTTGATGTCTATAAAATATACAGGTATGAACCCTGACATGAATGCGATTGTCATGGATATCTTCGCGCTCTTCGTCATCTTGAGC
>CAZFVG010000027.1:0-11071 GCA_964522135.1 uncultured Methanosarcinales archaeon
GATTTGATTATTATCCTGTCGCACCCGTCGCCGTATTCATTCGTTTCCTCTCTTGCCTTCTTTAGCATCTGAAACTCTTTTGAATTTGGCCTATCGCTGTATAATTCCATCAGCCACCAAGTTGCTTCGAACCATGGCCAGGCATCGAGATGCTCGTTCATAAAATAGACGAGTTCTTTGTAGTTTAGAGTCTTTTCGCTTGAGAATATATCGCTTAATTTCTTATTTTTCTTTACGAATATATCGACGGCCTTTTCGACATAGTGCGGATCTTTTGCAACAAGCCTCGAAAGCTCCTTTTTTATCCAATCGACCCCTTTCTGGTCCATATAGCAATTGACGGCGCCATTTATTCGCTCGAATATTATATACGGTTTTTTTGGCTGCTCTTTTTCTGTCCATTGCCTTGGCTCTGTACTTTCGCCCCTGCACCATATCTCTATGTTTGGAAGGCAGAAATCTCTCCTGAACATTTTTTCATAGATATCTTTTCCTGTATCTGCATTGAAAATTATTCTCCTATCTTTACAGAAATTTTGTAGTTCACTGTATGGATATATTTTTCCGTTATATACAAAATATCCGTTTTTTCTCGATGCTATCTCAGATTTCTCCGTCTTAGATAATTTTTCGCATCTTATCATTTCATCATAAGTCATGAAATCAGCTATAGATGCATATTTTGAGCAAAGTTTCTTGAACCATTTTGTTGGCATGTCACATATTTTTCCTGAAAATTCCTGTGTCTCTTCACGTAGCGCAATCGCTTCCTTTACTTCTTGACCTTTTATAGATATCTTTTCAGTTGCTGGAATCCATGTTATGAGCGACATTAATGGCCACCATTTCTGAAGGATTTGTGAAAACTCCTTGAACTCTTTTATCGACGATGGTTTTTTTCCATTCGCGTATGGTTTCAATAATTTCCAATACTTTTTGAAATTTTGCGAGAGGTTTTTGAAGAAACTCCTGTCATTTTTTATCTTGTTTGCTATCAAGATGTCAAAATCATCGAGCTCTTTTCGCATATACGAAAATGATGTCATGTCAGAGTCTGGCTTTTTTATTATAAGAGTCTGTGAGATTCCTTTTTTGAGAATTTCACTTAATCCGTCACGGTCTGCCTCATTCCATATCATCACTCCATATACGCTAATCTCCCTTGAAAAGGCTTCTGTGAATTTTATTGAGTTATTATCTTGCAGTGATGAGCCTTGAGAATTATTCTCCAATATCATGACTATCCCATTGTCTGCGTCTACTTCAACCTGATCGCCGTCATTTAATAGCTCTGTTGCAAAATGGGTTTGTGTGATGCATGGTTTCTTTAGTTCGCGTGCGACTATTGCTGCGTGCGATGTCATACCGCCCTCGTCTGTTATGAATGCGGCTGCTTTTTTTATGTATGGCATCATCTCTGGCCGTGTCATAGGCGTAACAAGGATGTATCCAGTATTTTTTCCTATTACCTTATCTGCGGAGAAATAGTCCTTCTCATCTAATTTTATTACTTTTCCAGAAATTTTTCCTGGATATACTGAGACCCCTCTTATAATCTTATCCGATGCCGCCTTCTTTATCATCTCTTTTTGCGGGTCCTCTCTTTCGAGGTATTCTCTTATCGCAGACGCTTCTTTTCCAAAGTGGTATCTGAGTTTATTTTCTAAATACGCCAAACATATAGGCCTGTCCTCTATAGATGTCATGTCGATATTAGGGTTGTTCAGGAAATCTTTGAGTTCTTTGGTTGTTGCTCTATCAATTATTGACCTTTTGATGCTGCATTGCCTTGATATTACGGATAAGACCTTCTCATATGAATCAAATAATTTTGTTATAGGTCCCATTGATATGCGATCCCTCAGCTGTTGAAGAGTCTTTATTAGATTCTTGTCTTCCGGATGGAAACATTCACTATTGAAAAAATCATATGTCTTGTATATCTCTTCAGACGCCTTATTCAGGTTATCTATGGCATCTATTATCTCTTTTGTTGAATATTTCGTGCTCTTCTTTGATAGCCAGATATCAAAATATTTTGAGTGCTTATCAGTAGAAGATTTAAGGTCTTTGATTATCCTTTTGATAATGCTTTTATCCGTGATAGTTATCCGCATGTCTGCAGCTTTCCAAGCTTCGAATGAAGGATCAAGCAAAATTATAAAATCAGGATATTTTTTTATATTTATAATCTTATAATATTTATTATTCACGCTGTAAGTGCATGCCGATTCTATATACAGTAGTGGAACCTCTGGATATCGCATGTATCTTATGAATTTTTGTTTGCGCAGCATCTCTATTGTTGGATTTGTTATGTCGCTCTTTTCTTCTAGAATATCTTTTGGAGCTTTTGCTATCTGTCCATTATTTTCTGTCAACGTAGTTATGGGTCTTGACTGTGTGATATAGAATTTTCCTTTCTCGAACGCCCATTCGATGTCGCATGGAAATCCGTAATGCTTTTCTATATTGATTATTATCTTTGAAAGTTCTTGAACTTGTTCATCCGATAATTTCTGCCTATCGCCAGTGATGTTTACCCATACATTGTCTCCTTTCGGAGCCTTCACAAGTTTCTTGTTCTGGGTGCTGATATTTTTTTCTATTATTTCAAGGCCTTTCTTGTGCACTACATAACTGTCAGGTGTTATCTGACCTGAGACTATTGCTTCTCCAAGTCCGTACCCTGCTTCGATTATTATCTGGTTCCTGTCCTGAGTCACAGGGTGGACGCTGAATGCGATTCCTGAAACTTCGCTATCGACCATTTTCTGTACGACTACGGCGACAGAGACTTTCTGATTGTGCAACTTCTTTTCTATACGATAGAATATCGCCCGTGGAGTGTACAATGATGCCCAGCATCTTCTTATATTATCAAGAAGCTTATCTTTTGTAGTGTTAAGGTATGTATCAAGCTGGCCTGCCCATGCTGCGCTTGCGCTGTCTTCGGATGTCGCTGAGGACCTGACTGCAACATATTCCGAATCAAGTTTAGAATACTCTTTTAGTATGCTGTGTATCAATTCTTTGGAGATTTTTGAGCCCTTTATCAGCGCTTGGATCTTTTCAGAGGCGTTCTCGACAGTGTGAATCTCATCTATATTCACAGTCTTGAGTGTCGAATCTATCTCTGACGAAAGTCTTGATTCTTTTATGAAATCTTCAAATGCCGATGAGAGAACAACGAATCCTTCAGGGACTGGCATATCAGAATTAATCATCTCGCCTAAAGATGCACCTTTGCCGCCTGCTATTCCGACATCTTTGCGCGTTATGTCCTTAAAATTCCTAACGTACTCTTTTTTAGAGTTGTTTTTAGGAATCATTTTTTTTTAGTTTTATGATTTTTGTACTGTTTTTTCTTCACTGTTCTTCATTGTCGGGAAAAATATTATGTCCCTTATGGATACAGAGTCTGTGAATAGCATTATCATCCTGTCAATTCCTAGGCCAAGCCCTCCCATCGGAGGCATTCCATGATCTACGGCCTTGCAGAAATCTTCATCCATCGGATTGCTCTCTGCGTCGCCTGCGCTGAGTTGCTTTGCCTGCTCTTCAAGTAGGTATCTTTGTCTTATGGGATCGTTCAATTCTGAGTATGCGTTTCCTATCTCCCACCCGTTTATGTATGGTTCAAAACGTTCAATGAGTGATGAATCGTGCCTGTGCGTCTTGCACAATGGTGTAGTTTCTTTTGGATGGTCGATTATGAATACTGGCTGGATAAGTTTCTCTTCTACAATCTTGAACAGTTGATTTATCAAAAGGCCTCTGTTCATCTTGTCATTATACTCTATCTTGTGTTTATCCAATTCTTTCTTTGTATCATCGTCATTCATAGAATCTACATCTATGTTTGCGAATTCCTTAAGGCCCTGCTTCATCGTCATTCTCTTCCAGGGCTTTTTTAGGTCTATCTCTTTGCCTTGGTAGGTTATTTTTGTAGTTCCAAGTACTTGAAGCGCTACGTAATTATATGCATCTTCGACAAGTTCCATCATTGTGTTATAATCCCAATATGCAGCGTAGCATTCCATAAGTGTGAATTCTGGATTATGATTAGTGTCGATGTCTTCGTTCCTGAATACTTTACCTATCTGATAGACTTTCTCAAAACTTCCTGCAATTATTTTTTTCAATTGAAGCTCGAGACTTATCCTAAGATATAATTTCATATCCAAATCATTGTGATGGGTGATGAATGGTTTTGCAGCGGCCCCTCCATATATCGTCTCAAGCGTAGGTGTCTCAACTTCCATGAATCCTTTGCTGTCTAGAAATTCGCGGAGCGCTTTTATCATCTTTGTCCTGAGGACAAATATCTTTTTTGAATTTTCATCCATGATTAAGTCAAGGTATCTTTGCCTATATTTTATCTCTACATCATGTATCCCGTGATATTTGTCAGGCATTGGTCTTAGCGATTTTGATAGGACAGAAAAACTTTGGCACCTAACGGTCAATTCTCCGGTTTTCGTCTTAAATATCGTGCCGTTTATTCCGATATAGTCTCCCATATCCATAAGTTTTAGAACATCATAGTCTTTGGTATCTTGCTCTGTGAATATTATCTGAATTTTCCCTTCATTGTCAAGGATGTGTCCGAACGTCGCTTTTCCAAGTCTTCTTAATGCAACAATTCTTCCTGCAACACTAACATTGTCTTTGGTCTGCTCTTCAGGTTTTAATGAAAGATATTTATCATGCAATTCTTTAGAATGATGCGTTTGATTGAAACCGTATGGGTACGGATTTATCCCAAGCTCTCTTAACTGGTTGAGCTTCTTGACCCTTTCGGCAATGAGGTGATGCTCACTCTCAAGTCTCGACTCTACATCTTTTAACCCTCTTAATTCCTTCTCATCAATCATCTAAAACCCCTAATAGACTGATTTAAGGCATATATTTAAAATTAACGGTTATTTGAGTTGGTAAGTTAACTTTACTAAGGTTACAAAACTACGTTGGAGTGATAAAAAAGAAATGTTTTTATATCTCAAGTATATTTTCATGCTATGAGATCTGCGATGCTTGGGCGTCTGGATAGTAAAGTTCGTCCATTTATATCTATGCTCCCTCCGAAAACAGCCACTTCAATATACTCTTCTGGACGATTATATTTTCTAAAAAAATTGCACGAGGAAAATCCGTCAGTATATATTCCACCTAGTGATTTGTCAGTAACGCTTTGGGGAATCACATTTCAATCTCCGATTATGAACGCTGCTGGAATGTTCAAGAACGGAGAATGCTACGAGATGGTCGCAAGACAAGGAGCCGGCGGATATCTTGGAGGCACTGGGACATGGAATGCAAGAAAAGGTAACGAGAAAGAAGGCATTAACCTTCCGTTTATTCCATACCCTAAATCACATTCATCTTCTAACTGGCTTGGTTTACCTAATGACGGTGATCAAATAAATTCTTTAAGAGCAAAACAACTAAAGAGAATTGCAGGCACTCCCATCGGCTGGAGTATCATGGGATCTCCAGATATTTCTGGAGAAGAAAAACTAGAATGTCTAGTTACAGGGATGAGCCTCTATGAACAATCAGGAGTCGATTTTCTTGAGATAAATGAAAGTTGCCCGAACACTTCAGAAGGCAGACCACAGGATAATGATATGGCATATAGATTAGGATATATAAAAGAAAACTTTCTTGATAGAAGAACAAGAAACATTCCCGTGATTGTAAAATTCTCGAATGATACTCAAATCCAACAATTGCCATATCTCCTTGATGTACTTTTCTCACTTGGTTATGATGGTGTGAATTTTGGCAATACTTCAACAGCTTATGATACTCGGAGAGTGTATATTGCATTTCGTGAGAGAAAACTTTTTGATTTTTTCACCAAAACTTTTGGAGGTGGTGTGAGCGGCAGGCCGCTTAAGGAATCTTCTCTTGAGCTAGCTGCCCGCTCAGTAGAATACATTAAGGCAGGATCTCCGTCTCAGGAATTTCATGTCATAAGGACTGGAGGAATTGAGACTTGGAATGATATAATAGAATCTCGGAATGCTGGAATTCAACTCAATCAATGGTTTACAGGATATTTCGAGAATTTCTCTAGGAACGGTCATAATGTCTATAAGAAATTTTTTGCGTAAAAAGCACTATCTTGAATCGAAGATGATAATATTTGTTATTCATCCAAGAGTTCTATATCTGAATCTTCGTATGAATCCTTTATCTCAAGGATGCCGTGTTTGTTTATTCTTATCATATTGATTCCATCAATGGTTTATTCGCTTGCGAATAGTTCGTCGAGTTCATATTTTGATAATTTTTTCTTGTTCAAAGCGGCGACGTTTGTCTTTTTACGTTCTCCAGCCATCTCATCAAATAACCACTCTTTCTCTTCTTCTAGCTTTTCCATAAAACCCCCCATAAAAAAACCCATTTTAAATTTTTATGAGCACTCTCTAATAGTCGATAGCTACTTCTACATAGCACTTCGTATTACAATTATTCAGAGTCTTCGCCTCCTTCTATTTCCGCTAAAGTCCAGTAGTCCTTTGTCATTTTATATCTCATTAATGTAGCATGAAAAACATTGTTACCACAAGCAGTACGAATATCATCCCATAGACAAAGTAATCTAGAATAGTGTTACTCACACTTACCTTTTGGTCATGTTTAAACTCCATATTGCCTCCATTCTGAGGAACTCGGAGTCCCTGTATCTGTCAATATAACTGTGACTATGTCGCTAGTATGATTCTTACTCTAACCTCCCCAAAACCTAGTCTTTCTATGGATAAAGATATATATAAATATTGTGGAGGTGTAAACTATATTTCTAGACGACATATATACGTATATATGCGTTCTAAAATATGTGATAGAAAGTTGTTTGATAAGAACTTTTAATTAATTCACATTATCTTTAATTGACCGGTTATTTTGTCTATCTCTATTTCTAAATTAGGGCCAATTGCGAGGCATGTTGTTGTTCCAGGAGCGACAGTTGTGAGACCTGCATCTGTTATAACTGCTGTGATTAATCCAGCATCTTTTGCCATCTGTTCATACTTATGAAGTTCGCCTAGATCATTTATCTTGAGAACGACTTTCTTCATTCCCTCAGAGCGCCATTCCTTGATTGTTGTCTTATCGCTTCTATGAACAGCTTCGACGCTTGCGTGTGCTACCTGGACGGCGAGCTTTCCTTTCGGGAGCTTTAAATCCTCTCTTACAAGAATAACTTGCTTATAGTCTGATGTCATATTCTTAAATTATTATCTTGGATATTTAAAGTTTATCGAACTATCTCGTAGACTATCTTTGCAATGCTGCCTGCGGAAAGAAACATTATCAGGTAATTCTCAAGCACTATAGGTATTCCTATATTGAATAAGGCCTCGTCCGTCTTGAGTCCCGCGAATGCTATAAAGAATATTATAGCAAATACGACAAGCATCAGTATCATGATCAGAACATTATGTCTCTCGTCCATAATCACTATTATTGAATGAGTATTATAAATTTTATCAGAATCGGGTTCGATATTCGTTCGTTACATCAAATCGAATAATAGAAATTCAGAATCTTCCTTTGCGGTTATCTCAATGGATTTCTCATGTTCTATCGATGCCCCGTCGCCATTAACTAACACTATATCATTGACCTTTAGTTCTCCAGAGATTACTTGAATCCACGCTGCTCGTTTCTTCTCGATATTATATGAAAGTTTTTTATTTTTATAAAGCATTGATGAAAAAAGTGATACATCCTGATTGATCATCAAAGAATTATTCTTGCCATCGCCCGAGACCATAAGGCATAACGAATCCTTTTTTGCTTTTTCAGGGAAATGTTTCTCATCATATCTTTGGGTGAGTCCTTTTTTTGATGGTGTAATCCATATCTGGAGTAGATGCACTGATTTATTTGAACTATTTATCTCACTATGCTCAACCCCTGAACCGGCTGTCATAACCTGGACATCGCCACGCTTTATTACTGAAGATGTTCCTGTGCTATCCGTGTGTTCGAGTTCTCCTTCAACAATATATGTTATTATCTCCATGTCTTTATGCGAGTGAGTATCAAAACCTTGATGTGGTATGACTACGTCTTCGTTGATTACCCTCAAGGTTCTAAATGACATATACTTTACGTCGTAGTATGTGTTGAACGAGAATGTGTGATAAGTATTGAGCCATCCATAATCGAAATGTCCCCTCTCAGAAGATTTTCTAATCGTAATCATATTAACTTTGATTCTATATTCTTTATAATCATTGTGAAAAATAGAATAATAAATCAGCCTCTGCCGAGAATTGCACTCGGGACCTGCTGCTTACTAGGCAGCCGCAATAGCTACTATGCTACAGAGGCATGTTCAAAGAATTAGAATATTGTTTTTAAATGTTTTCAAATAACTATTGTTTGGTTAGGTTCATGCTGATTTTTTCCTGGAGATTTTTTTTTGGACGATTCGTAAGCTTTATATATTTGTTAGGAACTCCTAACTTAATTATGGTTAGCTTAAATAAAGAAAATTATATGCGTGCACTATACATTTTGGATGAAGAGGGAAATGCCCTTACTGTTACGAATTTTTCCAAATATTTACACATTTCCAAGCCTAGTGTGTCGGAAATGATGAAAAATCTTGATGATATGAAGTGGATTGTATATAATAAATATTCTAAAATATTTTTCACTCGTTAGGTCAAATTGATTGCAAGAAAACTAACTGTTAAGCATAGGCTTATAGAGATATTTCTTAAAGATACACTCAAAGTAAATATTAAAGAGGTGCATGCGGAGGCGGATAAGCTTGAACATGCGGTTAGCGATAGAGTACTTATAAAGCTTAAAAAATTTTTGGGAAATCCTATTAAAGATCCTCATGGGAAAGTGATACCTGATGGCAAGTAAGTTATTCTCTAAGATTCGTTCTAGATTATTTGACAAGAATCTTTGGCTGTTTATGGGTTCTGGATTGATTGTGTCAATGGCATATATGGATCCTGGTAATTGGGGAACTAATATTGTGGCTGGTTCACAGTTCAATTATGATTTGTTGTGGGCTATTTGGATGGCTAGCGGTATGGCTATGTTTTTCCAATATCTTTCTGGAAAGTTAGGTATTGCCGGATATTCGCTTCCTGAACTCGTGAAGGACAGGATAAAAAACAAATCTTTAATACTTACATATTGGTTGTGTTCTGAGATTGCTATATTGGCAACTGACTTAGCGGAATTCTTGGGAATTGTTGTTGCATTGAACATATTATTTGGAATACCGTTGCTTATTGGTTCTTTCATATCCATAATTGAAGTATTGTTGTTCTTTTTCTTGACAAAGAATAATTTTAGGAAAATAGAGATGGCATTTGTTGGATTCGTGTCCTTGATAGGATTATCATTTTTGTATGAGGTAATTATGTCGAAGCCAGTGTTTTCTCCTATATTGCTACACTCTGTAGTTCCTAATCTTAGTTCGTCGAACGTATTTTTAGTTGTGGGTATTGTTGGTGCGACGATAATGCCGCATGCGCTTTTTGTGCATTCTTGGCTTATTAAGAATAAGGTAAAGATATTTGGCATCAAGGAGAAGTATAGAGTTTTAAGGTATCATCTTGCTGATAATGTTATATCTTTGACGATTGCGGGTTTGGTGAATGCTGCAATGCTTGTCATGGCTGCAGCAGCTTTTTATCAGAGAGGAGTTGTTGCCACGATATCTCAAGCATATTATACCCTGATTCCGTTGTTTGGTAATTTTGCGGCAATAATATTTGGTTCGGCATTATTAGTTTCTGGCATTGCTTCATCAATAACTGGCACGTTAGCCGGGCAATCCATAATGGAGGGCCTTACAAATTTCAAGATAAGTTTGTTTGCAAGAAGATTGATAACGCGATTCATCAACATCATACCTTTAACAATAGCTATATTAATAGGAATGGAACCGTTAAAAATCCTTATCTATAGTCAAGTATTACTCAGTATACTAATTCCATTACCATTAATACCATTAATAATATACACGTCAGACAAGAAATTAATGAAAGAAATCGTCAACAAAAAAATTACGATAATCGCTGCATGGATATTTGCAACAGCAATAGTGGCACTAAATTTCTACTTAATATACACGCTCGTATTTCCATAAGATTCTATTAAAAAAAGTGCGGAGGAAGGGATTCGAACCCTCGAACACACTAAGTGACAGGATATCTCAACACAATCGTTGAGTGTCTCAACCATGTGGTATGCTTAAGTCCTGCGCATTTGACCAGACTTTGCTACCTCCGCATAATCGCAATAGAACAGATAAAGGTTTAAAAATTTAACCATAAAATTAATAAACACTTCTCACGGTTTTAATCTAAAGGTACAAAATGCTCGTCGAAATATTAAAATCGTTCATAACGCTTTTCATAATAACGGACCCGTTTATTAGCGCAATATTCTTTTTGGGTCAGTTCAGGAATGCCTCTGAGCAGGAGAAGAATAAGGCTATATGGACTGCGATACTTGTAGCTGCTGGGTTATTGTTTATATTTTTGTTCACAGGATTATTCATACTCGATACGCTCGGCATAAGCTTTAATGGTTTTGGATTGCTGGCGGTATAATACTATTAATAATGGGTGTGACGACGGTTCTTGGTATAGAACTTGGCGGTCACAAGGAGAAGATTTCTTCTGCGGCGATATTGATTGGAACGCCATTATTGTCTGGGCCTGGAGCTCTTACTACTATTATTATATTGTCGAAAGATTATGGATTATTGATACCTGCGATTGCTGCATTTACTGTATTAGTCGTTTCGTTTATCATCTTGAAATTCTCTCACTGGATAGAGAAGGCTCTTGGAAGAGAATTAATAGAGGTATTTTCAAAAGTGCTCGGGTTACTACTTGCGGCACTCGCTGTAGACTTCATACAGCAAGGGATTTTAGGATTTATAAAAGGATAGTATTGAGGTGCAAAAAAAATGGTAAAATTAGTCGAACCAAAATCGATGGGAGAATGTGTATATTTCACAAATAGGAATATCGGAGAAAAATTCAATGGAACGGCAAGATGCTGGGTCTTTAAA
>CAZFVG010000028.1:0-5560 GCA_964522135.1 uncultured Methanosarcinales archaeon
CGCTATGCCCTTGTCGACCTGGAAATCTATCATCCTCGTCACGGGCTGCTTGTTATACATCATCACTGTGAATGGATACTCGAGTACCACCCTGAATCCGCCGTCTCCAAATATAATATTCGCGCTTGCGTTACCGACTATAGTTATATTGCTTGAACTCCTTGACAAGACGTCTGTAAAATTGACGCACTTGCTCATCTCTGATTCTATACGACTCTCCATCTGCCTTTGCATGCTAAGGTTGCTGTCGATTACATAATAATCGCAGCTTATGGACCTTGTGTTATTGTACGCATAATTTATAGAATTCGGACCATAATAATCGCACAGCGTCGGAAGACTGTTTATCCCGAAGAATCCGCTTCTTCCCTTGAAACTATTCAATGTGCAATTGTTGAAGCATACCCCGTTCCCGAATCTTTGGTATAACGAATCTAATTGGTTCAGATACACGTTTCCACACGTGTACGGATAGTTCGGCGGGTTCTGCGTCACTATATATTGCGAAGGATCCCTTCCATCCGGACAGTTATAATTTGAATCTATGACGATGCTGACGTTGACGGTCGTATTATAATACTTGTCTTGATATGAGACATAATCTTGGCCGGGAATTTTTCCTGTGAAATTATACGTCCCTCCCTGAAGGCCTGCGTCTATCACTGTCTGCTCGCTTACAGCGTCGAGACAACTTGTAACGTATTGATCTATAGAATTCTTATCGATATATTCTTTTATCTGCCTATCTGCCTGGGCAGTCAATTGAGTGCTCATTACCCGCGCCCTTGCAAATATTGCAAATGAAAACGCGAACAGTATCACTAGTCCGAGAATGATGAATATCGTAAACTGTCCCCTCTTTTTCGGATAAAAACCCATATAGGAGAAACTCAAGAATAAAAGTTTATAAATATTATGTCTCGGGTCGAATAATATCTGGAAATGTGCAAATTAAATTAGAAAAATAAAAATAATTGAATAATCTATTTCTTCTCCTTTTTTGGTTTCTTATCCGCCTTCACTTCAGAACCATCTTTTTTCTTAGCCTTTCTTACTTTCTTTGGCTTCTCTGTTCTCTTCTTTGTCGTGGTCTTTCGTGGAGTTGTGCCTAATGCATTCGCCACATCTTCGTGTGAGGCATTCTCTTGGATATCGATTGTCTGTGCTAGGGGCTCTAAGTGCTGCTTGTTGCATTTCCTTCTTCTTGTCTCGCCGTCTATCATGACAAATTTATCGTCAATAACTTTGACTATTACGCATTTTTTTCCTGCATCTCTTCCTGCCAATTTTACACATACTCTTCCTACGTCAAACATTTTTTCCTCCGAATCTACAGAACAATCCGCGTCGCCGCAAGATTTGAGATTCTTATTCTATCGATTTCTTTATCTTTATTCGCATACACTTGCTGCATAGCTGTCCGGCGTATGGTCTTTCCGGTCTTCGCTCTGTCTTTGAGAGCTTAGCCATCTTGTATGGACTCAGGCTTGCGACACCATGTAATGTTGCACCGCAATTTGCGCAGTGCGCCTTGCTTGGTTTTCGTTTTGCATAAACTAATTTGGAACCCTTTGTCGTCCTTACGTGTATTCTTCTTAATGATCTTGATCTTCGGCTTTTTCTTGGCATGTTTTACCTCTGTTGATTGCAAATGTATTGATATCCAGCATCCTTGTACGTGCTGATTATTCTGATTATAGGAATTTTAGACTATTTATAAAGCTAGTGGTATGATTATATAAGATTTTATACGCGAGTAATACTCACTTATTAGTAGTAATAAATAGTTAACTTTTTAAATTATCCTAAAGTTATAATATCATGGCTATAGATAAAGTAAAAAAAACTTTGATAGATCTTAGAAGCATCGATAATAAATTTACAGATCAGAAGTATGTATATGAATTCGCAGAGTGCCTTGCAGAACTTATACCACAGAAAACGAGCGGTTCTGAGTTTGTTTTTCTTGCGCAGGAATTATCTTCCCAATTATTTTATGGACTCCTTTTTCCTCCTAAAAATTATGATCTATTGGGGAAATTAGACAAAGGAGAAAGAGAAGTTATAGATAGTTCAATACCAATAATAGTACAATATCTTCCGCGAAAGGTCAGAAAAGAAGCAGAGAATTATCTTGCAAGACAGAATGAACGGATTAAAAACATAAATCCTTAGAATTATCTTTCTAATACACATCAAATATCTTTCTGAAAACTGCCGAGAATATAAGAGACAATGTTATATATGTTGCAAGCCAGCCCGGATACCATCCGAATAGATTGAACGTCTCACCGAATGGATGTGTAGGCTCGTTTCCGATGACAACCATAGTCATCTTGCTGTTCTTTATAGGATACTGCGGTATCTCATAAGATTTCTCTGTCGTTATGAGAATGTTCTTTGAGTATTCTTCAGTATTATAGTCGAATGTAAGCTTATACTCTCCCACGTCACCGTTCAGTGTCCATGTCGCTTGGTTATTCGTTATCTCCTGCGTCGAAGTATTCTTAAGATTGAGTTCGGGTATTGTGGTCAATGTGACGTTGCCTTTTGCACCGTCTGCAAATACTGTTGTGACCTTAAAATCCTGTCCTGGAAGGAGAGGCTGGTAAGCTACGTGCATATTTAGCCAGGCGAAAATTATTATTATTGGAATGAATGTATAGAGTGTGCTCTTGAAAGATGAACTCATATATTTCATATTCAAATCGAGGGCTTTCTTCTGTATCTCCATCAATTTTTTCGTATCCTTGGTTTCTCGCATTTCTTTCTGATACTTCTTCAGATCGCCCTTTATCTGTTTCATCTCGCGCTGATTAGTTGTGTATTTGTAGACTACGGTAACTAGAAGCGTGATGAATATACATATGATTAGTATCGCCCAGAATATTGGCAGATTGAATAATTGTCCTAACCACGGGTTAAATATAGTGTCTAAAAAATTAGTCATTTTGTTTACTCGTCATTAATATTAAAAATTCGAGCGGAATCTTATCGAAAGGTCGCGAGCCTAATTTCCACCGATGAATTTTCTCATCATCGGGTTCATGTCCATCAGGTGTTCTCTTGCGATACTCTCGTATAATTGGTAGACTATCATTACCGTAAGTAGGATTCCTGTTCCTCTTGATAATGCTCCGGATAGGTCCGCAAGCGCCGCTATGAAGCCTACAGCTATAGCTCCCATTATAGTCAATGGCCAGATGTACCTGTCGAGAATTCTCTCTAATATTCTTTCGTCTCTTCTGAACCCTGGTATTTGCAGGCCAGATGACATCATCTGTTTTGCCTGTGATGCTGCATCCATTCCCGAACTCTGTACCCAGAAGACACTGAATATGACTGCGCCTATGACCATGAATAATGTATATGTAGCTGCCTGTGCCAGTGCAATCCATGTGAATGATCCTGTGATTATACTAGTCATTATAGGCGTCCCTGATATCCATACTGCAAATCCTGATACTGCCTGTCCGTTGCTGAAAGTTCCAAGCCATGGATGGCCGGAATTCTGTAGTAATGTTCCGAAAAGCTGTACGTTCGCCATCAATGCAGCGACGAGTATTACTGGAATGTTTGAAGTGTAAAGGAAGTTTAGTGGCCATCTTATGCCCTGACCCCTGACTCGTCCAAACGATAATGGTATCTCAACTTTCATCGCCTGGAAGTATACTGCAAGGAAGAATACGGCTACAGTTGCCACAATCCCCGCTATCATCAGCATAGCTGTTGTCGGGTCTCCATTTGCAAGACTGATGAATAAGTTGGGTATAGCACCGACGACGGTGCCTGGAACGTTAGGATCTGGAAGAAACGAAAACGCTCGTACGAATATCTGCTGCGCGACGCCTGCAGCGATGAACATAGATATTCCTGAGCCGAATCCCCATTTTGTCACAATCTCGTCCATAAACATTATGAGTATTCCGCCTATGAATAGTTGGAATATGAGTAAGAGTTCTAGTTGGAAATATATTGGCGTTCCTCTCAATGCCGGATTAGGTGAAAGTCCGCCCATGAATACGTATACTGAACCCTCGAGCAAGATGAATAAAAGGGAAAATACTTTCTGTAATCCCTGAAATTTCTTTTTTCCCTCGTGTGATGTCAAATCGAATTTCCATAAACCAGAACCATTCAATAATTGAAGGACGATAGATGCAGTAACTATAGGACCTATTCCAAGAGAGATTATGGATCCGAAGCTCGCTCCGAGTATTATCGATAAGAATTCGAAGTTCTGAAGTGCGTTGCTTCCAAGACCGAATAATGGTATGACTCCGAGGACGAAGAACAGTATCAATATTATGAGTGTCCACTTTAGTTTATCCTTGAATGGAAGTTTCTTTTGGCTTGGACTTGCTACTTCTGGTAGATTGTCTGTTATGCTTTCGAAAAAACTCATGGCTAAACCCCTAAGTTCTATGGAAAAGAAAACTGTTTAAAAATGTTGCGATGGTATATTAATAAAGATGATATGAAAAGTGTCATATGTTTGTGTCATACTATATTATAGTATATGTGGGTTTTGAAATGGTATTTCCAAAATATTTATAAAGTTGTATTGTGAATGTTGTTTAAAAGAGGGTTAGGTTCATGGGTATTTTTAAATCTAATAAGTCTGAACTTGCTGCAGGTGGCGATATACCTGTAAGTCAAGTCATGGCTATGAAGCAACAAGGCTATACTAACAATCAGATAATTTCTAGTCTTCAACGCGATGGTTATACTTCCAGTCAGATATTTGATGCAATTTCTCAGTCCGAAACTCCTACTGCTCAGCCTACTGCTGATGTTCAACAGCTTGGTGCACAGCTTCCTCCAATCCAACAGGGTCCTATGCAGATGCAGCAGTCTTCTGGAATGCCTCAAGCGACGCCAGAGGAACTCGTCGAGGCTATAATCGATGAGAAATGGAATGATTTAGTCAAGGACATAAATAAAGTTATAGAGTGGAAGCAGAAGGCCGATGTGAAATTAGCATCGATGGAACAGCAGATGACCGACCTTCAATTGCAGTTCGATAAACTGCATCAGGCAATCCTTGGAAAGATAAATGATTACGATAAACACATACTCGATGTTGGAACACAATTGCAGGCTATGGAGAAAGTATTTTCAAAGGTTCTTCCGACGTTCGTCGATAACGTCAACGAACTGACACGTGTTACAGAAAAAATAAAGTCCGGAAAAAACGTAAAAAAAGGGAAGGATGAGGATGAATAATAAGTTCTTAATACGAAGCTCAGCATTATTTTTATCAGTTTTAATTTTATTATTTATAATTTCTTTTGCAAACGCTGCAATGCTTATTGGTTCAAACACAAATCCTGGAGTGTGTTGTACTATATATACTGGATGTGGAAGCTATAAGGTTCTGACATCTAAAAGTACGTGTGACGGTATTGGGGCCTTTGGAAGTCCTACTATGTACGTATGTGGGTATAGTCTTTGCGCTCAAAATGCCAATGGAGATATGGTTGGTATATATGGGAGTTCAGGAACAGCGTTTTCTGTACCTTCTAACCCTACATGTAACGATCAATGCGATAATGGTTGC
>CAZFVG010000028.1:5570-10771 GCA_964522135.1 uncultured Methanosarcinales archaeon
TCCGGACAACAACAATGTGTTATTAATGGTTTTGACTATTGCGTAAATACTCAGTCTGACACTTATAATTGTGGTTCTTGTGGTCACACTTGTCAATCTGGGACATACTGCAACGCCGGAAGTTGCGTCAATTATCCTATACAATTACTCTCTAACGGTCACGCTTGCTCTAGCAGCGGTCAGTGTGCAGATTTTTGTGCCCCTCCGTTTTCTCAGTCTATTTTCTCATATTCAGATAATGGTGGTTATTGTGCAACTAATGGACAATGCGCTGGCACTGGCGACGGGTCCACAGCCACTTTATATAATATTGGAAAAAAAGTATGTTCTAACGATAAATCTTTCTACGGTACGTGCAATGATGGTGAATGGGATTATACTGCCTGTGATATATCTCAAGAGTGTGTTAATGGTGCGTGTCAACAAAAAAGCACATGCGGAAATGGAATTGTAGAATCTTACGAACAATGCGACCCTTCCGTCAATGGGGCTTCTGTGTGCAATTCTGATTGTACATGGTCGTGTGCGCATTATGGTACTGTAAGCAGCTATCAATCGGTCGGAGGGGTTTCTCCGCCATCTGTAAGTGTCGTCAAAAATAATGGATGTACAATTGGAACGTGTGTTAATGGTCATATGACTGTTTATGATGGTACTAATAATGCTATAGTAACTAAACCTACAACTTTATGTGATCCTGCTGGAACAGGCAACAATAACGGAAATTGCAATTGCGCCGGTACATGTAATCTGAATGCAGGAAAATCTGAAGGCGCCTGCAATTCTTACGACACGACTCCTGACAATAGCTATTGTACTGGAACGTGCAATTCTTTTGGTGTTTCCACACCGAAGGCATGCACTAAAACTTGCAGTTTTAATGCAAAATCTTTACCTGCTAACGATTATGGCTTTACCAACGGAGAATCGTTTGGGGCTCCACCAGTCAGCGAATCTTTTCAACTCTATGGAGGTACTAATCCTAACATTGACTGTTGTTCATACAATCCTACAGAACAGATAAATACCACCATAATCCGTGGTGTAACATACACATTTTGCCAAGAATGTTATTCATACTCTACTCATTATGCATGTAGTGCAAGTGCTCCGATATGTGCCGGCGTCTGTTATGCAAGTCCAAGAACTTATGGTGTAGTATTAAGTGGAACTTATTATGGATGCGGCGTCAAAGATGGCGTTTGTCCTGATGATTTTTCGAATGGCGGTCAATGTGGGACTACAGGTCAAGGAATATGTTCTCACAATAATATACGAGATCCAGATTGCTATGCTTCATGTCCGCCTTCAACTACAGGCACGGCAAATGCTGGCTGCCAGAACCCATCAGCTCCTGCTCCTAATTATTTTTTCTCTGAGAGTTCTTCTGGAAGTTATTATAATAATCCTGCGTCATATTATTGCGCTTCTGGAGCGTGTTATTTCTGTAATGCCGGATACAAGACTGTAAGTCCTTTCAATGCGTGTCAGACTGTCTGTGGCGATAATATAGCTGCAGGAACAGAAGCATGTGATAATGGTTTACAGGGAGACTCTAAAACTTTTTCTGGACTTCCAGCAACTACGTGTAACGCTCAATCTTTTTGTACATCTAATGGTTATTCTACTGTCTCAAGTTATGGTAATGGTCCACCATCATGTCCTGGTAATACTTACTCATACAATTCTATCACTTGTTCCAATCCTATAAATTATAATGGTAAGGTGTGTACTGCGTCTTATGGAAACTCATGCACTTATTGCAGCGCTGCCTGCCAGAATGTGACTGCAATGACTGGAGGTTCCTGCGGCGATAACGTCACTAACGGTCCAGAAGTTTGTGATAACGGACCTTCATCAGCTACTAAGACCGCATCATGTACTACGGCATCGGGTTATTCTGGAACAAAATCTTGTAGCAACGGTTGTTTAGGATATGGATTATGTACTACAACGCAATCTTGTGGTGATGGCGCTGTCAATGGTCCCGAACAATGTGATGGCGGCTCTGCCGGTGCATCACAATTGTTTAGTTCTCCAAAGCATTCTGGCGTTGATGTTTGCGGTGATACTGCGTCGAGACTTCAATTCTGTCAGGATAATCATTATACTAATTTCAATCCAAGCTCTCTTGTTACATACAATGACAATGGAGGACCATGTTTTAAGTATTCTAATGGATGGACTTCAGCCGGCGGAAGTTATGGTCCGATAACATGTGTAACGCCTGCAAATACTAATACACCATGCACTCCAAATTCCGGGTCATGTACTTATTGCGCTTCAAGCAATTGTCAGGTAAACACTGTCACATGTACAATAACGGGTGTGATTGTTACACCAGATACTTGCTCTGGAAATGTTTGCGGTGAGGGAGATAAATTAAATATCACGATAACTTATTCAGGTTCATGTTCTGCAGCAAATTTCGCTCAGGTAGACCTAAAGAGTATCGATGGTAGTTGTACAATTCAGGCTAGTGGCGGTTCGATGGTAGGACTTAACGGTCCAGTAGCTCTAAACCTCGGCGTTACAAAGTTCCAATATACCCTTGCGAGTGTGCCTTCTGCATGTGCTGGCTCTTTCATATCAAATGTTAATGGTGCTGCGTTACGCATCGGTTCACCATCAGGCGCTGTCGTAAGCAATTTCTACCAACCAGCTGTGAATCCTGCAGGTCAAATAATACTCGACCAATGCACGACTCCAGCGAGAAATAATTTTGTAAATTATGCCAGATTCCAATATTATTATGCAAGTCCTAAAGTGTTTTCGAACCGCGTATGCGATGATGGTTCAAGTTATATAGAATTTTGCGAGGAACAACTTGGTTCACGATACGCTGGGTATATCACTAATTATTCTCAACCCGCTACGTCTATATGCTCGCATTACAATAATGCGGGCGGGTGGAACAATCCGTCTATGTGGAGTACTGTAACACCTCCAGGTACAGTCTATGGCGTCACATGCCTCGAATCCCCTCAATACAATATATTTAATAGTTCAGGATGCGCTGCCGGAGTATGTTCTAATCATGTTTATACTTCAGCCAATCTTGTCGCGCCAGCGACGGTTCAGACAGTGACTTCTCCATTAGTTTCTGGAACTCCTGTGTGTAACGATGCTGTCAGTATGGATAGATATTGTGTAGTTAATTGTTACTATGGCGGAACTGCCGTTTCAACTAGTGGTACTCTTATAACAGCAAATGCAATCGACATCCCTAATCCGTGTGAGGCTTTCATCGGAGGCGTATGGAAGATTACTTCAGGTTCATCTGGTGGAATATCGTGTTATAGTGCTCCAGGAGTTTCCGTAGGCTCTAATAATTATGTTTGCAGTTCGACTCCAGACGGCATATGCCCTGACGATTATACATCAACTTGCAGCGTCGGAAGCATATGCGGATATAATGCTGATGGCTCATCAAAAGATGCCGACTGTGCAAATAGATACATGAACTGCGCACAATACATCAATGAGGCCGGCTCTACTACCGGACCAATATGCACTCCCCCATTAATCTCTCACAAAGATTGCCCCGCAAATTCATGCACTTATACAGATACATCTGGCATATTGAATTGCTTAGCTAATGGCGCAATTGCACAGACAATGTATAATAGCACAACCATGGTAAACATCACTTGCTTTGCTAATGACACCGTGTCAGTTCCCTACACAACCTTATGCCCTACAGGATACACTTATGCTTTTATACTTGGGAAATGTCAATATTCATTATTTGGAGAGTGTGATTCATCATGCCCTGCAGTAGTATCTGCTAGACCCGGGACGACAGACGGTACTAATTCAGCTTTCCTTAACACCCCCGGATGCACTCAGAAAGCTAATGATAAAATTACTCAATATTGTGCTCTCACAACTTCTGTGCCGGGTGATAAACGTTATACCTACACAGGCGTAAAAATCAAGTAAAGTTTGTCACTTATAAGTAACAAAAAGCGTAAACTTTATAAATATGTATTTCTATAGTATATTATGGTTAAGCTCGAGGGTATTGTTAAGCGTACTTTGAGGTCTTTGATAGTTCCTATTAGTCTTATCGCTATGAACGCTTCTGCTTTAGGGCAGAATCTTGTTTCTGGTAACGTCAATTCTGTTCCATCAATGAACTCTGCTAAGGCTAAGGTAAGATTTGTAAACAAATCAAATGGAACCACATATTCGACTTTAAGTGATAGTGCAACAGGGAATTTTAATCTTAAATTACCTAACGGAAACTATATAGAATTTATTGAGGCACCAAATAATTTCCAATATAAAGACACATTAGTCAATGTAAACGGAAACAAAAAACAAAACATTTCAATAGTTGAAAACCTCCCAACAACATCAACATACTACAACAACGTACTAGAAGAAACAAAAGATTTAACATTGACAAAAGATACTGATGGTCGTTCCGTAAATGGTCGTATGACTAACAATATACAAGTCAATCCTAGAAATTATGATCCAAGCGATTCAATATCAATGCCTAACTCGTCATTCTTTAAGCCTGCTTTTGATAGTGCTCTGACTATTTTTCACAATGCATCAAATGAAAAAATCAATTACACTCAAATGCCTAAAGATTCAAGTGCGCAGATATCTTTTCAATATCCTGAAAATCAAAATATGCCTGTTATTGGAGCCTTTGGTTATACTACTCAAGATAACGTTGATTTAAAAACTCGCATAATACTTCATAATACAGTATATGTTAATCGCGATTTCAATACTGATTCTACTACTTTGATGCGTGTTTTTAGCAGAGAGCATATGCGTACTCTAGGTTTTTATAATGTGTCACGTGATCCTTCTTTTGTTATGGTTCAAAGTTCTGGAACTGCTACACAGCCTAGTCATGATGAGGGTTTGGTTATTCAGGTTGTTTATTCTTTGCCTCCTGATGTAGATTATTCAAAATTCAAAGATACTGTTATAACTGCTGTTAATTATTCGAAGCCTTCGGCTTTCAATCCTGTTTCGCCTGTTGGGTCTAATATCTCAACACCTGCAAATTTTAAGTGGACTAAATCCTCGACGCCAGATAATCCTGTAATTTATGGTTTGAAGTTGACTGGCCCCGGGCTTGATACGTTAATTAATACTTCGGATACGTCTGCTATTGTTGCAAATCTTAAGCGTGGCACGAACTATTCGTGGACAGTATTTGCTGTCGGTGGAAATGA
>CAZFVG010000029.1:0-10273 GCA_964522135.1 uncultured Methanosarcinales archaeon
AAAGTTAATAATAACATTCCTATTCCCAACGCAGGAAATGAGATAATTAATATTCCAATATATCCAAATTCCTCATGTATACACATTATAAAAGATATTATTGCAATTGCAAAGAAAATCAAAGACATCCAGTTTAAAACCTTTAACCACTTAGGTTTAGAGTTAATTTCTTTCATATTCGTATCATGCTCTGATTATTTATAAACATTCCTAAATAGTTTCAATAAATTTAAATAAATAATTACATTTCTATCGTATTGAAGGAAGGTAAAAGAAGTAACTTTCCATGCATCTTATACTCGACAGGTCTAAAGCGACAAAGGGGCTTATTGTAATAATCGATTTATGGAAAATTTCTTCGACAAAAAGTTTATAAATTTGAGACACTGAATTAATTTATGGATTTAACTCATGTAAGAATATGTCCTAAATGCAAAAGCACTCAGGTATCCCAAAAGGGCATGATCAGCGATAAAGCATATAGTAACGCATATGTATGTTTAACTTGCGGTTTTCAAGGACCAATATTTCCTGAAATTGAAACTAATGAAGCAAATAGGCTTCCTGAACAAAAAAAGAATTTCGTTGAGTCAAGACTGCCGATAATGTCAGACGGAGCAAGAGTCTTCTTAAAATTTAAAGAATACAAATGGTATGTGTTGGCATTTATAATGTTGATAGGAGTTATTATATTGATAGCAAATCTAAGGTGAACAAATGAACAGGCATGCGACATTTAATACGACATTAGGCGATATCGAAGTCGAGTTTTTTGAGGACAAGGCTCCTATAACGACAGCAAATTTCATAAAACTCGCGCAGAGCGGTTTTTACAATAACATAATATTTCATAGAGTGATTCCGAATTTTATGGTACAAACCGGAGATCCAGATGGAGATGGTACAGGAGGTCCGGGGTATCACATCAAAGACGAATTTGGGCCTGGGCTAAAGCATAACGTTCCAGGAATCCTCTCGATGGCAAATTCCGGTCCAAACACTGGCGGAAGCCAATTCTTCATAACAACAGTTCCCACGCCATGGCTTGATGGAAAGCATGCAATATTCGGTCATGTCGTGAAAGGACAGGACATCGTTAATAAGATAAGTCTTGCCCAGCGTGATAGAAATGATAAGCCATTGACACCAATTGTGATAAAGAAGATAGAAGTAAAATAAACTGTTTTCACAATTTATAAAATTCTTTCAAAAATCCCACGTGCTCTGTCATCTCGAAATAATCTGGATGGTAATCGAGTATCATTCCGGGATTCTCTTTTATCATAGGATAGTATGATTCAAGTTTTTTTAAGAAATATTCTGTATATCTTTTTATCACTTCAGGTCCGCGCTTCTCCATCGATGGGCAATACTCTGTCCTGTAAAGCCGTATCTCAACTTTGCCTTCTGTATTCTTAACTATTATATAAGGCCAGATTTTGCAATCGAAAGGCCTATCGTTATAGATTCTGCATGCATGGGTGTCATGATCTAGAAACGAACATGCAAGAAGAGCGTTATCTTTCTTGAAATCCACAAGTTTTGCCTGGAACATTTTCTTTACAGGAAGAAAGATAAAATTGTCTCCAGGAACTATCGATTCCGCCTTTATTTTCTCTTCAGGTGTGAATGTCGGAGCAGCGTCTCTGTCATCACCCTCTTTATAGAACGTACAGCAATCCCTGCATATAAAACAGTCCTCGGATTTCGTGAGTTTGAGCATTCAAGAGCCATCCAAAGATCTCTTTTTATGGGCATCTTTTTTCACGATGCTGAACACATGCGTCTTATAATATCTCGTTGGCATGAATTTTTTCTTGAACTCAAGGGCTTTTTTCTCGACGCCACCGAAATCCACAAGTTTAACCCCTAATTTTTTAAGGTTTATCAGATCGTCCATGTTAGCTATCTCGTTGCATCTGTCTATGTCTGGATTGTATAGCCCGATGCTTGCATAGTAGCCTTGCTTGAACTTGAATCCTGCACTTATAGCCGCTACCTTATTATCAACGACCATTATCCTATTGATATCGTATCCTTCAAAATCATGGTCTATTGCATGGATGTAGTAATCTATGAACGCTCGGTCGCCGCCAGTCCGTTTTTCTTTCCATAACCTGACTAATGATCTCATCTCCTCTTTATCCACATCTTTGCATGTCCTGAACTCAACTTTATGTTCTTTGAAGAACCTGTTCCAATAATATCTCATGTTCTTCCACTCGCCGCCCTTCATCGCATCGCCAGTCCATTTATCCATCTCAAATACTGGCCATATCAATGTATAGTTCACGTTGTTGACTGTATAATCAGAATTTTTAAGTTCAGAAATCACTATCTTTCTCGTGTCAGTCTCGAGTTCAAGCCAGAGTTTTTTCGGAGTCTTTGGAAGAGAGTATATGTGTTCTAGAAATTTTTTCACCATCTCGCCTGTCTTTTCTTTTGGTCCGAGAGTCTCCCTGAAGACGCGAAAATAATTCCCGTTTCTGTCATATTTTGCAAGGACTGCTGTTCCATCATCGAATACAAGCGTGTATGAGCTTTCATAACTTTCGATATTATATACATAGCAGAAATAATTATTCTCTGATGCCCTGCCATATTTTTTCATTAGGCCCTCTATTAAAGCCTTGCTCGTTGTGGCATCAGTTATCACTCTCATGTTCGTAAGATAGGCATCAGTAATTTAAATTTTATTGTTATGAGCATTTTCATCAAGCGCCTGAATCATCAAATGACATCCTGAAACGCCAATTTATAGAATTATATCAGTATTCGGTTTAAGGTTCTTCTCTGCTTTTTCCTCTTCGATTGCAACTTCCTGAGTCATATTCTTTGGAACGACGCTCTTAGGCAGAGGCATTATCTTGATTGTCATATTGTTTCTGTCAAGAGCTTCATTGAATATTTTCAATATCAAATCATCATATTGCATACCTGATTTTTCAGCCGCAAGCGGTATAAAGTCAGGTTGATCGTCAGGGACGGTAGGGCTTATGCCTGGATTAGGGTTCATCTCAAGAACGTAAGGAACTCCCTCTTTACTCAATCTGAAGTCTATTCTTCCATAATCCCTGCATCCTAATATATTATATACCTGAAGCGCGATTCTCTTAATCCTGTATTCCTGATATTTAGGCAAGTCTGCAGGACAACCGATTGATACTGTGTTCCATACATCAGAATCTTTAAGCCACTTGGCCTCATAACTATATATCAGATTATCAGAATCCTCTCTAAATAGGACTTCAGCAGGCGGCAACACTACAGCCGTCCTTCCATTTCCAAGGACACCTACAGTTATCTCTTTTCCATCTATAAACTCTTCTACTAGAGCTGGCTGATCATAAGTTCTTAATATATATCCAACCCTGCTTCGCAGTTCCTCTTCATTACTAACTATCGCATCCTTGTTTATACCTATGCTGTTATCCATGCATACTGGCTTTACGATGAGAGGGAATTTCAATTCCGGGTCAAGTTTCTTGTTTCTTGAGTAGAATACCTGATAATTTGGTGTTAAAATACCGTGATGCATCAATATTTCCTTGACGCGCACTTTGTTTATGCATGTAGCAAGCGTCAATGGCCCAGATCCAGTGTATGGAATGTTAAGAAGTTCAAGCATTGATGCTATATGAGGCTCAAACAAGCTGCTACCATTGAATCTTTCACAGACGTTGAACGCAAAATCTATATCAGTGTTCCTCAACTGTTCGAATGTAGTCTCATTCACATCAAAGAATAACGTCTCGTGTCCTGCCTTCTCAAGAGCTCTCTTTACTGAATTTCCGACCTCCATCAGGTCATCTTCGACCTCTTTCGCCTCGGATTCTTTCTTGAATATGTTAGATAGGATTGCAACTTTCATCAAAAATCACCACAGAAAGAAATGTTAAGAAAACTTCCTCTAGAAGAATGAGTACAAAATGTTTCAAACAACGTGTGATTGAACAATATATCGAAATTGGTTTTTTCTAAAAACATTTTCTTCAAATAATTTTATTTTTACTAGTAATTTATAAAAGAACATGTTTAAATAGTTTCTTATTTGATGTTCCGACGGAAAAAATCATGTCAAGTACGGAATTTTTTTCATGAATTGAAATCATCGTCGATAAGGAAAAAATCATGAAATCGTGTGAAAATTATTTTTTTGATAAAAAAATAAAAAATCATTGAAAAAAATAAAAATCCGAAAAAATTATTTTTGAACAGTATTTGACATAAAAAAATAAATAAAAACATAAATATATTATATTGGATTACATAAAGAAAATAAATAGGTAACGTAAAATGGAATAAGAATAGGATATATAAGTATTGCAAGTATAAAAAAATAAACTAATAAATATCACTTATAACACGGCATACAGGCCAGAAACGAGTCATAAATCGTCATTGAAAAAACGCTGAACGGATTGTTAAATATATTATAACTATCGTCGATAAAACCAAGGACAACATTTATAAACAAAAATCAATTCTATGAAATTATAATTTTCAGACGATATTTTTATTACACAATAAAACGCTCAAGACACAAACTGAGCATATATAAAAAATTGGGGTTAAAATGTCAGGAGAATACGACGCATCACACATTGTTGTCCTTGGCGGGCTAGACGCAGTCAGGAAGAGACCGGCGATGTATATAGGAAGCATCTCTTCAAGAGGGCTTCATCATATGGTCTACGAGATTGTAGACAATAGTATAGATGAGGCGTTAGCTGGATTCTGCAACAAGATAACGGTAGTCATCGAAAAAGACAATTCTATATATGTATCTGACAATGGAAGAGGGATTCCTGTAGATATGCACCCGAAATATAACATGTCAGCGCTTGAGGTAGTTATGACTAAGCTTCACGCTGGTGGAAAATTCGATAAGAACACATATAAGGTCTCGGGCGGACTCCACGGCGTAGGTCTAAGCGTAGTATCAGCACTGTCAAAGGCTCTTGATATCACAATAAAAAGGGATGGAAAGATATATTTTCAAAAATACCAGATGGGAGCTCCAGTCACAAAACTTGAGGTCATAGGGGATTGCGATCTAAAAGACACTGGAACGACGATGCGATTCTGGCCTGACGATACAATATTTACAGAGACAGTATTCGATTATCAAATCCTTGAAGGAAGATTAAGAGAACTCGCATTCCTCAACAAAGCTGTCCATATAACTCTGAGGGACGAGCGTATAGAAGAGAACGATAGGGATACAGAGGGAAATATAAAAGTAAAAGAAAAAGAGTATTATTATGAAGGTGGGATAGTTAGCTTCGTAGAATTCCTTAACAAGAACAAGAAGATAATTCATCCACCAGTATATATATCTAAGGGGAAAGACAAGATAGAGGTCGAGGTTGTTATACAATATTCTGACAGTTTCAACGAGAGCGTGTACAGTTTTGTAAACAACATCAACACTATAGAAGGCGGAACCCATCTTATAGGCTTCAAGACGGCACTCACAAGAACACTCAACAACTACATAGAGAAGAGTCCGCAGTTCAGGGAAAAGGAAAAATTAAGCAGTGAAGACGTAAGAGAGGGACTTGCAGCCGTAATATCAGTAAAGATTCCTGAGCCACAGTTTGAAGGGCAGACAAAGACAAAACTCGGCAACAGCGAGGTAAAGGGGATTGTAGACAGCGTAGTCAGCAGCGCATTATCAACATATATGGAAGAGAATCCAAAAACAGCAGCCTTAATAATAGATAAGGCAATGCTTGCAGCAAGGGCAAGAGAAGCGGCACGAAAAGCGCGGGAACTTACAAGAAGAAAATCAGTCCTAGAATTTTCAACCCTGCCAGGAAAACTTGCAGATTGTTCAGAGAGCGACCCAAAAAAATGCGAACTATTCATCGTCGAAGGAGACTCAGCTGGCGGATCGGCAAAACAGGGCAGAAAAAGAGAATTCCAAGCAATCCTTCCACTAAGAGGAAAAATTCTTAACGTAGAGAAGGCGCGCCTATCGAGAGTCATAACAAGCGAGCAGATATCTAACATAATCACCGCAGTAGGCACAGGAATTGCTGAAGAGTTCAATCTTGAAAAATTAAGGTATCATAAGATAATCGTCATGGCAGATTCTGACGTCGACGGTTCTCACATAAGAACACTCATGCTTACATTCTTTTACAGATACATGAAGTCTATGATAGAGCAGGGACACATATATCTAGCACAGCCGCCATTATATCTTATCAAAAAGGGCAATCAGAAATTTTATTGTCTGACAGACAAGGATAAGGATGAACTGCTCGCAAAGATTGGCGAGGATGTATCAATACAAAGATACAAGGGACTTGGAGAGATGAATCCCGAGCAGCTGTGGGAGACGACTATGGATCCAGATTCAAGAAGCCTCAAGCAGGTAGCAATCGAGGACGCTGTAGAAGCCGACAGGATATTTGAGATACTCATGGGTGATGAAGTAGCACCGAGGCGTGAATTCATCGAGACGCATGCAAAGGAAGTCCAGAACCTCGATATATAATTCTAACAGATTACAAATAACCTTATAAGTAATATCGCTCATTTAGCAAACTTTAAAAACTTCCATTTTGTAATAGGAGTATGTTCCTAGACTTATTTGAAATTCTGGATATCATTCTCATGACGTTGATAGTCGGATTCTTGTTCATGAAAAGTTTCATGTCCCAGAAAAGCACGGCTGATGTGCTGGATAAATATCTAAAAAAAACGAGCTCCTTTGACTGGAGCGATTTTTGGTTTGCGTCAATGGTCACGGCTCCGGCAATTATACTTCACGAATTCGGCCACAAGATAACTGGACTTCTACTCGGTTTTTCTGCGACATTTCATGCAGCCTGCTCGACAGCAACCATCGCTAGTGGAGGATTCCTGGATTTTTATTGTGGTCTCACTATATTAAGCATCATACTAAGACTTGTAAATTTCGGGTTCATATTCTTTATACCTGCTTTCGTCCAGATAGGTGGAAATCCTAGTTATATCCAGAGTTCGATGATAGCGTTTGCAGGGCCGTTTGTAAATCTTCTCCTATTCATAATAGCGTCATTAGTAATAAAATTCAAAGGATATGAATTGAGCGGCAACGCAGCAAGATTCTGGCTACTTACAAAAAATATCAACTTATTCCTGTTCATATTCAATATATTACCAATTCCTGGATTCGATGGTTTCCAAGTGTTCAGTGGTTTATGGCATGCATTCGGATTATGATAAAAAATATTGAAGTCAAATCAATCAAGAAAATTTTGAGGTGGGTATGGTACGAGTAGGATTAGTGCTTAGTGGCGGAGGAGCGAGAGGGTTTGCCCAGATAGGAGCGCTCAAAGTTCTCAAGAAAAATAATATTGCTGTACAAAGCATTGCAGGATGCAGCGTAGGAGCGATAGTAGGCGCATGCTACGCTCATAATCTTGACCCGGACGCAATAGAAAAATTATTAGTGAGAATAAAGAGCAAGCGGGACGTATATGACTACTCGTTCTCGACAAAGGGTCTTATCAAGGGACAGAAACTCGAACATTATATAGAAGAATATTTCGATGACAAGAAAAATTTCAAATTCGAAGATTTGAAAATCCCGCTCATAATAAATGCGACAGATATAGTCCACCAAAAGGAAGTATTATTATATACGGGGCCGCTCGTGCCTGCTGTAATGGCATCACTGTCCTATCCCGGATTCTTCACTACAAGGAAGATGAATGATATCATATGCGTTGATGGAGGCGTCATCAATCCGTTGCCGTTCAATCTTTTAACTGATGTAGATTATCTTATAATGATAGATGTGTCAGAGCAGAGCATAAGCATAGATGAGGAGAGCAACTTCAAGGATATAGTGCTCCAATCCACGCTTGCGATGCAGAAAACAATAGTAGAGAAAAGCCTAGCAACATGCCATCTACCATACACTTTGGTGAAGCCTGACGTAGACTATCATGGAGTGCTGGACTTTGGCGACCTTGCTGAACTCACAAAGAAAGGCGAGATAGAGATGAACAAATATATAGATAAGATCAAAAAGGATTTGGAAGACCTCGAGCCAAAGCCGGACACAACGGTTGTGAAGACATAAATATGCGCAAAATATAATTCTCTTCTTCCAAAATCTCTCATCACTAAGTTCAGAGATATTTCGCAGCTACGCGAAATATTTATAAATAGCCTAAAATTCCGTTGAATGTGATATATAATGGCAGATAAATGCATAAGTTGCAAGGTTTCATTGGTCAACAACAAGGGTTCTGTGAAGTTTTTGTGCCCTAACTGCGGAAAGCAAGAGATTGCACGCTGCGGAAAGTGCAGAGAGATTGTAGCGAAATACAGATGCCCAGAGTGCGAATTTGAGGGACCAAACTAGATTCTATCGTTTAATCTAAATAAATCTTAAAATTATAGAGGAATAAAAATGGGTACTGCAATAGCAACACTAAGGATAATGCCTGAAAGTCCAGATATAGACTTGAAAGCGATAGAGGAGCATGCATTAAAACTCATCACTGCATTCTCAGATGATAGGCAGAAGAAGACAGATATACAGCCAGTAGCCTTCGGTCTCAAATCACTCAACATAACATTCTTGATTGATGAAACGAAAGGGGACACTGAACCAGTAGAAAAAAAGATAGCGGAGATCCCTGGCGTCCAATCAGTAGAATGCACAGACGTTCGAAGAATAATAGGGTAAAAAACTGTAACTGTACGAATTATTTCTGTAATACAATCACAAAATCTCCAATAGTACTTTCTCTGAATCTATCACCATTCGGCCAGAGCTTTTGCTCTTCGACAATTTTTAGTTTTCTAGCTGAAACAACATCGATAAATTCTTCATGAGTTACTTTGTACTCTTGATTTCTGACTGCAGTAAGATACATCTCATTTGCTAATCCAAATGCTTGGTCAGAACTTAAATCTTGCTCTGCCAATATATCTATTATTCTCTCTGAATAAAATCTCATACCGGAGGATATAGCTTCTTCTGCAGATGAATGCTTGCCGATAAACTTTTCATATACTATAAATACTCCATCATTGGTCAGATGCCTAACAACATTATCAATGAACAAGCCTTTTCTAGAATCTGTTATATGATGAAACGCTGATGTTGCTATTATTGTTCCATACTGATGAGATATTTTAACTTCACTAGCATCAGCTTTCATAAAATTAGCTTTCAATCTATGATGCAGACTGTGTTTCTGTGCATATTTTATGAATTGTTTATTTATATCGACACCAGTATATTCCAAAAATTGTAATGTAGGAAAATATTTATCCATTAATTCTATAAGATAAGGTTTTATAGTGAATGGTCCACAACACATATCTAAAACATTTATCGAATCTGTAACCCCGCTATATCTAGATATTTTCTCTATTACACTCCTGAAATTTCTCTGCTCTATTGAAGTATCTATATATGAAGCATATACTGAAGGATGGTTTTTGTATATATCAAATATCTTGCTCATTTTTTCGCCGAATTTTAATATTATTACTATAGAGAGATGACTTTGACATATTTAAATATTGTGCCCCCCTAAGCAGGGTACATTGATAAGATTTATATACTCTAAAGAATTATCTGGATTATGGATACGTCGCCATTAGAAAAAATAGGATTTACACCAGGAGAAGTGAAAGTATATATCGCGCTGATGCACCTAGGCACGACCACTGCCGGACCAATCGCAAAGGAAGCAAAAGTTGCAAGATCAAAATTATACGACATACTCGATAGGCTTTCAAAGAAAGGAATAGCAAGCCATTCCATAAGAAACAATATAAAATATTTCTCGATAGCCCAGCCATCAAGGCTGTTAGATTTCCTAGAACGAAAAGAACAGGATATAAAGAAACAAAAACGAGAAATCAAGAATATACTGCCTAGCTTGGAACAAGAATACGATCTGCAACATCTGCAGCAGGACGCAGAAGTGTTCGAAGGGTTAGATGGTCTGAAGAATATAAGGGAGAAATATATCAATTCAATGAAAAAAGGAGATAAAATATTTTTTATCGGCGTACCTAGCTCGGCCTATGATAATCTGGAAGCATATTATAAAGATTGGAATCTAAAAAGGATAAAAAAAGGAATCGATTCATTCACGCTATTTGCGCATGAAGCGAGAAACCATCCCTACGTCAAAGAAAAATTCGTCCATAAGCACACATTCACAAGATTCCTTCCAAAAAATATGGAATTGTATTCATGGATGGAGATATATCAGGATACGATTGTTATAGCGATAAATTACAAAAAATC
>CAZFVG010000030.1:0-10089 GCA_964522135.1 uncultured Methanosarcinales archaeon
CATTTTATATATACTTTGTAAGTATTATTTATATAGTTATCCTAGAATACACATACAAAATAGAAAGATATAAATATAAGCATGGTTACTAGTATACTAAAATATATACTAATATAACAGGTTACAATGAATAAGCAAATCATTCTCACACTCGTAATTTTCATTGCAATAATCGGAGCAATCTCGATTCCAAACATCATCCCAGTATTAGGTATATCAGGAAACAGCATCCAATTCAACGTATCATTGACAATCTCGAACAGTCCTCCAACAATAACGTTCGTTCCAAACGGCCAGACAGATACGCCACTTGAGGCAACAACAAAGATAACACAGATAACATTCAACGCATCTGACTCTAACGGAATATCAGACATACCTGCAGCAAACGCTAAAGTAATAATAAATCAGTCAGGCGTAACTTTGACAAGCAGCGCATGCGTCGTTTTATCAAGTTCAGGAAACTTGAACGATTATCAGTGCAACGTCACCATAAATTATTATAATCTTCCAGGTACTTGGACTATAAACGCATCAGTATTTGACAGCGCAAGCCAATCAGCAACGAACATGACACAGTCATTCACGATGGGCACATTGACGGCAATACAATTGAAAACAAACCAGATGACATTCTCAGGAAATCCAGGAGACGCTAACGTTGCTGCATCGAATAATCCACAGCTAGTAAACAACACAGGAAATGCAGCGTTCGGTCAAATTAATCTCACAGCATACAGCCTTCAGTCAGGATCCAACTATATCGGCGCAGGAAACTTCACGGCAAATACGAGCAACACAGGTGGACCAGGACAGATGTTATCCAACAATACACCTGTGACATTGACGAACTCATCGCTTGCCGTGCAAGGTACAAAAAATATCTACTTGTACTTGAACATCCCATCATCGATACAGAACGGAACTTATAACTCCGTATCATCATGGGTCGCAACATTAACTTAAGATTTAGAGATAAGTCACATAAATTTTTTATTTCTTTTATACATCTCCTAAAGCATAGCGTGTTATCATCAGAACTGTAAGCGAAACTTTTATAATATCCTTATCACCGTATTTATGCATGGAGAAGAGGGGTGGGCTTCTAATAGCATTAATGTTCTTTGTAGTCATGAATGCATTCTTTGTTAGAGGATTCGGGATTGCAGCGCCATATTTTGAGAATAACACCATAAAACTTTCTCCAGGACAATCTTTCGAGTACACGTTCAGCATCCAGAATGGCGATGAGGAGTCGTATAACGTTAGTGTGAACGTCACGAGCGATCTTATAGTACATCTAAGGCAAGATAATACGTTCATAAAATCAAAGACATACAATAACACGTTCACTATAGACATAACCGTCCCGAAAGGTGCATCGATAGGAAAGATCCATACAGTTGGATATACGGCACGACCGATACTAGGCGGTGGAGGTCAAGTCCCTGTAACAGTAGAACTTCCAAAGAGCGTAAACGTGCTTGTTGTTCCTGAAGGCGAATCTGTCGCCTCTAGCGGCATGACGGTATGGAATGTGAATTACAGCAAATATAGTTATTACATCTATGGACTTGTCGGGATAATAATTTTAGTGCTAGTATACTTTATAGTCAGAAGATTATGGAACTTATCCATCAATCTCTCGGAAAATATACTGGGCAAGAAAGCTCCGTACGCTATAAGCGACGCGAAGAACTTAGATGAGATAATAGGCATCCTGAAGATTATAAGTCAGAAAGAATACTCAATTCCTGAGATAAAAAACATACTAGTGGATAGATTGAAAAGTATGGGAAGCGAATCTTTAGGCAGCAAGATACTCAGTATAGATAAAAAGAGCGATGCTATAAGCGCATTGACAGGTCAAAAGTGAAAAGATGAAAAAAATATACATATTGACTATAATATTCATGTTCATCACATTAGCTTTTGCTACAGCATACTCTTTTGACGTAAATCTCGTCACATGCAATCCTAATTGGTATTGTACAAATTTTTCGCAGGCCACATGCGGCACGAGGTCATGCAGCGATATCAACGCATGCGGTTATAATATCGGAAAACCTACAGAATACATAGCATGTCCCCAGAAGTCTGGAGGCTCAGGAAGTGATGAAGGAGCAGCACAAGTATATGGTGAATCCATAACTAGCCACGATTTCACATTAAGCAACGATCTTCTGAAACTAGAGGTAAAGCAAGGCGATGTAGCCCAGAAAATAATCTCAATAAATTCTAAATACGACCTGCAATACGGAATAAGCATGGTCTATCAAAAAGGGTACACAGAAAAACAGAACTTGATAACTCTAGGCAAAACAACACTCACGACCCAGAACGGAGCAGGGGATTTCAACATAATAATAGATTCTACAAACACAAGTATAGGAACATACGTATCAGTCATAACGGTATCGAACAGGGATATAAGCCGAAATATAACATTAGTGTTAGACGTAATCGACAAGAATCCTAAAGTGAACCTTGCAATAGACATAAACACCATGCCTACGGAGATAGTCGTCAAGAACCAGTTGAACTATACAATCCACACAGACAATGCAATAATTGGAGCTGTAAACCTTACGACGAGCATAATAGATCCTCTAGGAAATACGCTATACTACAAAAGCGACATAGTCTCTAACATAAATGATTATAATTATGAAACAGGAATCGACAAGAGCATAGGCGAAGGTTATTACACCCTGTTCGTTAAAATAGTAGATTCAAACAACAATAATTTTACTAAGAGCAAAGTCTTCACCGCTCTGAATCCTAATAAATATTTCCCAATGACAGAAAGACCTTCAGGAATAGAGTATGGAACACAACTGATAGTGTGGATAAGCATAGGGGTTATACTCTTGATACTTGTCTTAAGCAATATCTACATATATAGCATGCTGAACGGAAACAATCCTATCTCAGGAATGGACTCGGCCAAACCTGAATTTAAAACATCTACAAGAAAATTACCTCCTAATATCAAGATAGCAAAGGGATTATACAATAGGGGATTCATAAAAAAGAGAGAATACGACAAGATACTTGAGGATTCTGGATACACGACGGCAAACAGTGTGTTGAATGTTAAAGAGAATATCAGGAAAATAGAAGTAGTGGCTGCAAAGATAGAGACTTTCGTTGAGAAGACATATAATAATATCGTCGAAGTAAGAGCGCCAGAGGAAAAAGCGTTCGTCCTGAAGAACGGTGATAGGCTATATTCGATAAAAGACCTTTCAGAATACCTAAAGAAGATGCCTGACGATGTTTTCACACATCACACGACAGGTAGGAATGATTTTGCAAATTGGATAAGTGGAGTGTTCAACAAGAAAGAACTTGCCGAAAATATATCAAAGGCTAAAAATATTGAAGAGATGAGAAAGATACTTGAAGGTTAGAGAGAAGAATGTCCTGCTAAATTTTTATAATTCTCAAAGGATCATAATTTCAGAGTCGTTATTTTTACGCGGTCAGGGAATAATTCTTTCATCTTATGATCGAAATATATCGCGTCGGCGTATGCTTTCTTTGAAGATTTTGGAAGCGTGACTAGACCCACGGCCGAAATCCCTATTATCCCGCCAGTTATCAAAGAAATGTATGGTTCTGATCCTGGAAGAATCCCTGACATCACTGAATGCCATTCTACAGATAATAGAGATGCTATAGAAGCATTGACTGTATTACGTGGAGCGAGTAATCCGCCTTTATGATATGAATTCGGGACTGATATAATCTTAGATAAAGTGTATAAATCTATATCCTGAAGAAGATCTTCTCTGTGAGGTATGAGTCCAAAATATTTTGGTCTCAGGGAGCGTAGGGATTCCTGCATCGAGGACGTTCCTAAAAGTGCAGATTCCACGTATGGATTCCTTTGGTTCTGTAGTATCCAATCGGTCTGGTGCTGGTCGAAATCAAACTCCGAATGCTCACCTACAAGATATAGCCTCATTTTTTTCTTGTCTATATCCAACTCATCGAATTCCTTGAAATAATCACGCGAGTCAGCATTCAATGGAGGCATATACGAATTATAGAACTGGATGAAATCTTCGAATGCCCCGTCTGTTCCAAACCTGTCTGTTATCTTAACAAACTTAAATTTCAGATCGTCAACGCTCCGGAGTCTATCGCAAAGCGTTACCCCTGTAAATCGAAAATTTGACATAGAATAAGGAGTAAAATATCATTTAAAAATGTATCTATCATCAAATGGTAAAATATATAAATATACTATCTTCAGCAATATTATTCGTAATAGTGGGGGGATTGTCATGAATTTATATGAAAACGGGTTTGATGAGAGGATAGCTGCAAGAGCGCTGGACATAGGCGGAATAAAGTTAAGGCCAAAACAACCATTCCAATGGGCGTCAGGATTCTTCATGCCAATATATAATGATAATAGGCTATTGATACATAACCTTGAAGATAGGATGCTTGTCGCGCATGCATTAAATAATACGTTGAGAAATACAGATTACAAGACCGGAACTGTCATAGCTGGAACAAGTACAGCCGGAATATCACCTGCAACGACTCTTTCTAATCTCAAACCTACGCCATTAATATATATAAGAGAAAAAGCAAAAGATCACGGATTAAAAAACAGGATAGAAGGTTTGCCTGAAGATAAAGATCTGGAAGGCTTGACAACGATTTTGGTCGAGGATCTAGTATCTACCGGAGGAAGTTCTGTCAACGCCGTACAAGGGATAAGAGACGCTAACGGCAAGATAAAATTCTGCATCTCAATATTCAGTTATGGATTGCCTAAAGCAACAGCGATGTTTGCAGGAACTGAACCATACGATAGAGAAGGACACAAGCTATCAGAACCCTGCACGCTAGTTCCAGTATTAACTTATGATACATTGCTTAGAGTCGCCATGAAAAAAGGAAATATAGATGCAGGTCAATTGAAGATGCTTGAAGAATGGCGCGAGGACCCGTTCGGCTGGGGAGAAAAACACGGATTCCCACAGGTCAAGAAATAAATTAGGATAAAAAAGCCAACAATCAAATTAGATTATGTGAGGTAAATAAAATGAATTTTCAAGAAAAATTAATACGTTCAGCAGTCAGCAATGCAAGCATCGCTTGTATGGGTCTTGATTTAGTGGAAGAAGCAATACCAGAGACAGGAAGTTTTAACGAAAAATCACTAGAATTTTTACATAAAGTATTTACAGAGATGAATCATCAAGGAGTTCTACCGGGCGCGTTCAAATTAAATCATGGATTTTATGAAATACATGACAGACCTCATGAAGCAGATTTCGAAGGTTCTCTAACACTTGCGCATAGCATACAAATGATTAAAAGACAGTTTCCAGAAACGCCAATAATACTGGACTTTAAGCGTGGAGATATAGGCAAATCATCAAGAAATTATGCAATAGCAGGTTTGAATAATTGGGGTGCTGATGCCGTAACAGTCCATGGATATATGGGAACTGACTCAGTGATGCCATTTGCTGAGATATCTCCTGAAAAAGGAGTGTATGTCTTAACATTGACATCAAATCCCGGATCTGAAGATTTTCAAATGCTCGGAACATCGTATGGAAGATTGTTGCACGGCGTTGTTGCAAGCAAGGTGCTTGATTGGGCTAAACCACATTCAAATGTTGGGATGGTATTTGGCGCAACACATCCAAAAGATTTGGAAATACTAGTAGACGATTCATCATTTTGCAGCATACCATTACTAATTCCAGGTGTTGGCAGTCAAGAAGGCGATTTGATAAGGATAAGAATGGCACTGCATAATGGAACATATAATAGCAGTCTTGCAAGGATAAATAGTTCTTCAGGTCTAACACATCCTTGGAAGTTAGCGGAAAAAGCTCCAAAAGAATATGCCATAGAAGTTGTCAAACAGTTAAATTTGTTAAACAAAGGAATAGATTATAAGACTTCACTGCGTTAAACAATTATTTTTTATCTTTTCTTTACGACGAACATCGCGTGGTCCATCTCGAACGGCGCAAGCTCCCTATAATCTGCGACTATGAATTCTTTTTCAAGCTGATCACGAACCTGTTTGAAGACATCTTTAGGGTTCCTTGTTACGTCCATACTTCTTGCTTTCAATGCTAAGAGACCGAACCCGCCGCTCTTAAGGAACATCCTGCAATTCTTTATGAATATCTCCGCTTGCTGTTTCTGAGCGATGTCCATGAACACGCAGTCTACAACACTGACCAAATGCGCATATTCCTCAGGTTTATTTGCGTCAGCAAGTATCGGAGCAATATTTCCTCTGTCCTCAGCGACAAATACCATATCTCTCATGACTCTTGGAGCGAAATCTAACGCGTACACCAAACCATTCTTTCCAACAATGTCAGAAACATGACTTACCGTCGTCCCTGTGGAGCATCCAAGATAAAGTACGTAATCATTCTCTTTCATCCCTATCTGACTGACGTCTTTCAAAAGTGCAGCGCCTAACTTGGAACGTTTCGGGTCCCATGCACGGTATTCGACATCTCCTGATTTGAACGTGTCCTCTTCATAGACTGTTTTTCCAGGGACTAGATTTTTCGTAAGAATTATAGTCATCCCGCGACTTTTGGTCTCGAATACATCTTTGAAATGTTTGAATTGTTTTATCTCTGACATTTTATTTCCTATGATTATGATCTATTGTCCTAATTTCTTTTTTAAATTTTCTAGTAGAGTGTCTCCTATGAATTCTCCGTGGAAATAATCTACTTTTGCAGCGATTGATATCTTTGCTGCAAGCACGCGCGCTGCTGTGCCTTTTTTATTTCTTGGAGCGCCTATGACAAGATTATGGCTGAGTATTAATCCATGTTTTGGAGGTCTTATCTTTTTATTTCTCAAGTGCCTGAATAATGCTTTTTCAGCGCCAAGCAATTGTACAGTCGAGCTTGGCATCTGAGATAGATGCTTCAATGAGCCTGCTTTCTCAAGAAGTTTCGCTCCGATTATGGCGCCTGTTATGGTGTAAACGTTTGGGCAGTAAGTGAGCATGATGTTATCGATATATGTTATCAACTTCTCTCTCTCATCGTACAAGTCATTTATCCTCTTAGCGAGATTTATCATCTCATTGATGTCTTTTTCCTTGAATTTAGAATCAGCAGGTTCTGTGTGCGAGTACTCGGTCATAAGTTCGCTCTTCGATTTCTGGATTATCCTTCTTATGAACGCCTCATTGTCCTGGACTTTATGGGCGAATTCAGGGTAATAATATCCGTACCATTCTCTCATGCGCTTTGTAAGAGTGTTACATATCCTATCAAGGTCTCCAATAGAGCTTATTGCCTGAATTATGAATGTGTCCTCACTCACGGCATCAGATAGCTGCCTCTTTACAAGTATGAATGCATCTGCAAGCATCTGAGCCTTATACTCAGGTTTTCTATGTTCTAATAAGAGCTTATTGATATCATCCATAACGTATTGAATACCATTAACGTTTAAAAATTTATCTCACAACATAGATTGCCTAGAGCAACACCTCACAACATTTAAAAATCATCCTCTAATACTATAACTATGGCAAATAACATCAATGCTAGCGAAGGTAAGGCAAAGATAAACCCTATACAAAGACAGAAACTAAAGCACTTCGTAAAAGAGATGGAGAACTTCAAAGGGAGACATACTGAACTTGTGACAGTCTATGTCCCACAGGGTTATGATCTTATAGCCGTAATTAACCATCTGCAGCAGGAGCAGGGCACGGCAACAAATATCAAGAGCAAATCAACTCGAGATAACGTCATTGCCGCGCTTGAGAAGATGATACAGCATTTGAAGTTAGTTAGCAGAACGCCAGCGAACGGACTTGTAGCATTTGCAGGGAACGTCGCAGAGCGAGAAGGCCAGCAGAATTACAGAGTTTGGTCAATCGAGCCTCCAATACCAATCAATATACGAATATATAGGTGTGATAAAGAATTCATTTTGGATCCATTAAAAGAGATGGCCCAAGACAAGACAACATATGGACTTGTAGTCATGGACAAGAGAGAAGCTATGGTCGCCGTCCTCAAAGGAAAGACAATAATCCCTCTGATAAAAGAAGATTCGATGGTCCCTGGAAAGATGAGAGCAGGAGGACAATCGTCAGTCAGGTTCGCTCAGAACAGGGAACTTGCGGCAAAGGCATTTTATAAAAAGATAGGAGACATGATGAAGGACCAATTCCTTAACATGGGCGATGAATTGAAAGGAATAATAATCGGAGGCCCAGGTCCTACAAAGTATGAATTTGCTGACGGAAATTTAATAACAAACGAGGTCAAGAAAAAAATAATAGGAATAAAGGACATCACATATACAGATGAATTCGGACTCCAAGAACTCGTCGATAAGGCTGAAGACCTTCTTGCAGAGGAAGAAATTGAAGAGGAGAAGAAGATAATGCAGAAATTCTTTGACATGCTAGGAAAGAATGGTGCAAAGGCCGCTTACGGAAAGGCAGAGGTAATGCAGGCGATAAAATTTGGCGCTGTCGATACGCTTTTACTCTCTGAAGCTTTAGAAGATGAAGAGATAGATAATTATACAAAGGAAGCAGAGGCGATGGGCTCGAGTGTATACCTAATTTCCGTAGAGACGCGCGAAGGCGTCCAGTTAAGAGAGATAGGAAAGATTGCTGCAATCTTAAGATACGAGATGCACAAAGAATAATTTTAGGATTTTACATTATATATAAGATAAGTCAACGCTGCAGAAGCCACTACGGATCCTATCGCTACGGCATATTTATTTTTCTTGATGAATTCTGGCGTCCTATGAGATTTCTGTATGTTGGTTATGTCCCTTGCGCAATCGATGACAATCCCTAATTTATCCCCTATATATAATGATACAAGTGCGTTTGTCAATGAGCCAACAACCAATTCTTTTACATTCCTCTGTCCTGAGGCGTAATAAAATAATGGGTTGAGCATCATGCCGAAACCAAACTGATATAATTTATCCTGGACCCTTTGCATACGTTCTTTGGAGACGTCAGTTATATTGAGTAATTTTCTGTATATATCGCGACCTTTGGCATTAATGTATCCCATCCCGGCAACAGCAAGCCCTATAGAAAGAGCCCTTGCATTTAGGGATTTATTCCTATCCCAAGATAATAGAAGGAATTCTAGTGCTGCATACGTCGGGGTGTTAACTAATATATTAGCTGCGCTGTCGACAGCATGTTCTTTGATTAATTTTTCGAGGTTCATCCATGACTCCCACACACCACACAATTTTCTTTTACTTAATTTTTATCTGATACATTTTTGACATTCGATATTTTTATCTTTAATATCTACCGCCCAAATATACACTCTTTATTTTTTCATGATTGACTATTGACTTTCCGCCTGTCAAGGCAATCTTTCCATCTTCAAGGACGTATGTCCTGTCGGCCATCTCTATGGCCTTCTTTGCGTTCTGTTCGACAATGAGTATCGATATCCCGTCATCGCGAAGTTCTTTTATTATCTGGAATATCTGCTTCTGAAGTATGGGGCTGAGGCCTAGTGATGGCTCGTCAAGAAGAAGCAGTGATGGCCTCTGCATGAGCGCTCTTCCAATCGCAAGCATCTGCTGCTGTCCGCCACTCAGGCCGTATGATAAGTCGTCCTTTCTCTCCCGAAGTAGAGGGAATCTATTGAACACTGATTCAAGATTCTCTCTAACTATCTTTTTATCCTTTATCTGGTCGGCCCCTATCTCAAGGTTTTCCTTGACGGTAAGGTTTCCAAAATTTATTCTTCCCTGGTTGACGTAACTTATCCCTAACCTCATGAGTTCATGAGTCTTCATTCGCGTGACGTCCTTTCCATTAAACATTATTTTTCCACTATAGACTCTAGCTATGTTGAATATCGCTTTGATTATAGTAGATTTTCCAGCTCCATTAGGCCCTATCAGTGCAACTATCTCTTTTGGCTTGACACGTATATCTACACTCTTCAAGACTTTGAGTCCATTGTATCCGGCATTAAGATTTTTTATCGATAACATTTTGAATCAATATCGCATTATACGTTTAAATAAAATCATACAAGTTAAAAGCGATTATCCTCCTAAGTA